>JBGTDF010000094.1:0-1572 GCA_041748455.1 Planktosalinus sp. | reverse complement strand
GGCTCTTACGATTGGACCCGCAACCAACTGTGGAAAGAAAGTGACGTACAACGCAAAATCCAGAAATGTTCGTGCAGGTTGCGTTTGTCTTCTGTAGATGTCAATAGTGTAAGACATGGTTTGAAACGTATAAAAAGAAATCCCCATCGGTAGAATTATGCCCATAGGTTGTGCTTGAAAAGGAATCCCCATACTGTTGACCACAGCAGTGAAATTTTCCAACACAAAATCACCGTATTTGAAGAATCCCAAAAACCCTAAATTAACCACAAGACTTAAAAGCAACCACAGTTTTCTTTTGGAGGGTTTTTCAAGTTTTGCAATTTTGTTTGCTGCTGTCCAGTCAACCAGGGTAGAAATCCACAAGAGTAAAATCAATGGCGGGTTCCACAATGCATAAAACAAATAACTGGCAAAAAGAAGCATTCTTTTTTTATTGTTCCAGTTGAATAGCTTGGTGTAATACAACACCAAAACAACGATTAGAAAGGCTAAAAAGCCCAGCGAATTGAATAACATAATTAGTTGGTTTTTTTGGTTGGTATTACATTTTCTTCAAGTAGAATTTTTACCAAACGTTTGGTAAATAAATCGGCATCTTGTGCGGAAAGGTGAGACCATTCCGGAAGTGTAAATTCGTTAAGACCTTCATAGTCTTCAAAATGATAGGCCGGTACCCCGGCTCTGTCAACTAAATCGTCCCAGAACTCAGTTCGCGGAAATCCTTTGTTTTCCAAATCTCTAAAAAAGCCATCAGAAGGAGCCCTGACCAAAATAATTTTTCCGCCCCTGGCCATAAACTTTTTTGCGTCCTTCAGAAAATAATTGGAGGTACTTTCTTTATCCGGTGGAGGCATGTCCCCTGACACCATAAATTTCCATACGTTTTTGACTGTGTTGGCAAAAGCGGTATCTGTTACCATTCGTTCTTTCATACGTACATTTCGATCAATATCTATATCCTGAAAGCGGTAAAAGGGAGGTTCTTTTGGCCTGTCTGTGCGCGGTGGAAGGGAGACCTTTTTCAGCAAGGCTTTTAAATTGATATCATCATACCATTGTTCTTCATCGTTGGATATGAATGCAAAGGTATTTTGAAGCGGCACAGCCAAACTATAGTTTAGTCTTTGTGCATAAGTTCTGTTTTTATGAAATTGAATGCGACTATCGGCGCGTTTCCAAAAGAAAGTACCGGGATAAGTTGTAGAGAAAAAGAGGGGAGGAGTAACCCCTACCACTAGAGTTCCTTTAAAATCTGTTCGCTCAACGATATCGTTAAAAACAGGTAAGGGTATAGACCCTGCAGAGGCCAGTTGTATTGGTTTTATGCCGGTTTCAGCTTCCCACACATCCAGTTGTAGGTCAAACAACACGCGGGAGGAGCCGATAATGATGACGTCATTTTCGGTTGCTTTTTCTACTTTTTGACGCGCTTTCGCCCACAAGTATTTGTCGTCATCTAAATCTGCAGTATAACCCTGAGATCGCCAATAAAGTTCCCAGACAGTAATGCTTATCAAGCTTAATATCACCGTTAGGATTAAGGTTTGTTTTAGTTTCATTGGTTGGTTA
>JBGTDF010000093.1:0-10961 GCA_041748455.1 Planktosalinus sp. | reverse complement strand
ACAAGTTATTTGCCCTTGCCCTTAAGTTATTGTTCTTGAATAAGGAGAGTGTTAAAAGCGAAAGAATCATAATTAGCGCAACACTTAAGCCGGTGGTAAAACGGTTCATCGTGATAGACTTTTGTTGTTGGTCTAAGTCACTTTGCTGTGTTGCGATAATAGCATCTAAATCTGCGCTATTGGATTCAAAATCTATGTTTTTACTTAAAACCGCAGCGTGAATCTCTTCTAATTTATCATTGTTTTTCACAAACTCTTTAAGTGCAATGAGTGCTTGTGGTGCGTTATTTTGTAACTCTTCAATATCACTTAATACTTTGTAGCTATAGGTCTCTAGTTTGAAATAATTATAAGACTGACTTAATATTAAAGTTTTTTCTATAGCAAATTTGGCATCGTTAATATTTCTTGTTTTTTCCTCTTCACTGTTTGCAGGAAGCAGTATTAATGATTTGGCAATATATTGATTTGCATAACCCTCAAAAAATTTAAGTCCCTTTGCTTCAAAAACAGGTAAGGCAGCTGAAAAATAATTTAGAGCAATTTTTATCTCATTCTTTTCAAAAGCAAGTAGCCCTTTATTATATTTTACTTTTGCAAGTTCTCCTTCATCGTTAAGTGCTAAAAAAATCTTGTCGGCTCTATCCAGATATTTGCTTGCATTATCAAAATCTTTTAACTTGATTAAAATAAGACCATAGAGGTTATAGGCTGACGCTAAATCTACTGAAGACGTTTCTTCTTTAATGTAGCCTATTGCCATGGTACTTTCCATGGCAGCAAGTTCATAGCTGTAAACAGAATAGAAAAAATAAGAAAGAGTATTGCTTACAAGTGCTTTGTGGGTAGGACTATTAATTTCTTTAGCTAATTTTTTTGCTTGAATTAGTTTAGGAAGAACATTATCTAATTGTTGCGTTTGAATATCATTGTAGGCATCTTGTTGCAGCGTGGTAATTAAAGAAATAGTATCTTGTTTTTCCATTTCCCCTTCCTGTGAAAATAGGGAAAATGAAAATAAAATTAAGAGCGAGGTTATAATTAACTGGATAGGGGTCCTCATTATGTTGCCAAAAATATCGATAAATATAGTTATTTCTTGGAAATGTACTTTACTAAATCGATTAATCTCGAGGAATAACCAATTTCATTATCATACCATCCTATAATTTTTACAAACTTACCAATTACTGATGTCATTTGCGCATCAAATATACATGAATGTGTATTATTCATAACATCTATAGAAACGATAGGGTCTTCCGTGTATTCTAAAATGCCTTTTAAACTAGTTTCAGAGGCTTTTTTGAATGCTGCGTTTATGGCTTCTATGGAAATTTCTTTTTTTACATTCAAAGTTAAATCTGTCAAGGAACCGTTAGGAACAGGAACGCGAATACCACAACCCCCAATTACTGAGGCAAATTGCGGGAATATTTTAGTCAGCGCTTTTGCCGCTCCTGTTGTTGTGGGAACAATAGACTGCCCTGCTGCTCTAGCTCTTCTTAAGTCCTTGTGAGGCTGGTCGTGTAAACTTTGATCGCTTGTGTAAGAATGTATTGTGGTGATGTATGCCTGCTCAATACCGCAAAGTTCATCGATTATTTTTATCATTGGTGCGGCATTGTTTGTGGTGCAGGAAGCATTGGAAATAATGCTTTCAGAACCGTCAAGAATGGATTCATTCACACCCAAAACAACTGTTTTTATATCATCCTCTTCCGGCGGAACGGATAAAATAACCTTTTTTGCTCCGGCTTTAATATGTGCCTCCAGCTGGGTTTTAAATTTAAATTTTCCGGTACACTCTATTACAAAATCTACATTGGGCCAGGAGATATCTTCAATTTTTGAATGGTTAAACAATAGGTATTTCTCATCGTTTACCAGTAGTATATTTTCTTCAAAAGAAACTTTTTGTTTTAGAACCCCGTGAATACTGTCATATTTAAGTAAGTGACTTAAGGTTCTTGCGCCTGCCAGATCATTTATTGCCAATACTTTGATAGTAGGTTCATCCAGTAATAAACGAAAAAGATTTCGGCCTATTCTTCCGAAGCCATTTATTGCTACTGTAATTGTCTTGGACATAATTTTTTGTTGACTAAGGAAAGCTTAGGTTAGATGTTTTTGGGCTTTATAAGAGGATCGTACCAAAGCACCGCTTTCTACGTGACGAAAACCCATTTCCAGACCCAGTTTTTCATATTTTTGAAATTGCTCAGGTAGAATAAATTCTTTGACGGGAAGGTGTCTTTTTGAAGGTTGCAGGTATTGACCGATGGTTACAATATCGAGATTTACATTGCGTAAATCTTCCAGCGTTTGTATTACCTCTTCTTCGGTTTCTCCAAGGCCAAGCATAATGCCACTTTTTGTTCTTGTAATTCCTTGGTCTTTTAAATACTTTAAAACACCAAGGCTTCTTTCATATTTTGCCTGTATGCGAACTTCCCGGGTAAGTCTTTTTACTGTTTCCATATTATGGGAAACCACTTCAGGATGTACCTCGATAATGCGGTCTATGTGTCTTTCGATTCCCTGAAAATCAGGTATTAATGTTTCTAACGTGGTATCCGGGTTCATTCTTCGTATTGCTTTTACCGTTTCGGCCCAAACAATAGAACCCATATCTTTTAAATCGTCCCTGTCTACCGAAGTAATGACCGCGTGTTTGATAGCCATTAATTTTATGGAGCGTGCCACTTTTTCAGGTTCATCCCAATCAATAGTTTCCGGACGACCGGTTTTTACACCGCAAAAACCACAGGAGCGTGTGCAAACATTTCCTAAAATCATAAATGTAGCTGTGCCTTCGCTCCAGCATTCTCCCATATTTGGGCAACTACCGGAAGTGCAAATAGTGTGCAGATCATACTTTTCAACCAGTCCCCTAAGCTCTGTGTATTTTTTACCTGTGGGCAATTTTACACGAAGCCATTTAGGTTTTGGTTGCCTGACCTCACTTAAAATACCTGTTGTATTAGGGATGTTTAAAGTTTCTGTTTCCATAGCTTAATTTAGGAAAACAAAGGTACGAAAAGATAAACGATTGGTGATTTTTGATGTGGGAATTTTGCCTTTTGAAATATTTTTGTAAACACGATATTTATTGTATGCTGAAGTGGATAAATTTTTATCCAATGCTGCTTTTTGAAATAATTTCAGATAAAAGCTTTTTAGAACGTAAAAGCTTCACTTTTATGTTGTTTATAGGTTCGTTGAGGTTTTCTGCAATTTCCTTATAACTCATTTCCTGAAAATACCGTAAGTTGATCACTTCCTGATAGTGTGGTTTGAGTTGTTTTATATATTGTAAAAGTTGGGCGAGATTTTGCTGGGTAATTAAATTATCTTCGGGCGAAGGAGAGTCGTCTGCAATTTTTTTTGCCTGGTTTTCATCAATATCAGAAGTTTTTGATGCAATGGAAGCGTTTTTCTTACGCAGTTTATCTATATGGATATTTTTTGAAATAGCAATTAACCATGTACTGAAAACATAGTCTTCATTAAAGGTATTGATTTTATCAAAAGCTTTGGCAAATGTTTCTATCGTAATGTCTTCTGCTTCGGTTTCATTGCGCACCCTAGCCAGTTGAAAACCATAAACCTCATTCCAAAAGGTGTCCAAAAGAAATTTAAAGGCAGTCTGGCTCCCGAGTTTGGAATTTTGTATCTGCTTGCTTAAAATTTCCTTTTTTACTTCCAATGTTTTGGTTTTGAGAAGATATTAGAGATAAAGATACTTAATTGAAAGGAGATAAGAAATACTTCCAGAAAAGGAATTAAGGGAAGAATTCCGGTTTCCCCCAGTTTTTTGATTCCTTTTGTAATGCTTAAATATTGGATAAGAAATCTAAATGCTATTAAACCCGTTACCCATTCCCACGGTACAAAGAAAAAGCAAGTTAATACCCCAATCCAAAAAAGAAAATTTGAAGCATAATGTAAACCCAATAAAAATTTATGGGACGTTTTGTAATGTTTGGCTGTGGTTATGTGCCTCTTTTTTTGGTTCCAGAAACCTTTCCATGAGTTTTTAGGGATGGATTCTGTAAAACTTTCCGGGGAGTAGCATAATGCGGTGTTTTCTTTTGTGGCGACTTCATTTACAAAAAGGTCATCATCCCCTGATCGAATGTACATATGGCTCATAAAGCCATTGTTCTCATAAAATACTGTAGAAGTATATCCTAAATTTCTGCCCACACCCATATAAGGCATTCCCATTTTTGCATAACTAAAATACTGGATTGCCGTGATGCAGGTTTCAAACCGAATTATTTTATTCAGAAAAGAAGGTTGTTTTTCATAGGCGCTATACCCTAAAACCAACTGTTTTTTTTCTGAAAAATGATTTGCCATTTCCTGAATCCATTGCTCCGATTTGGGTTTGCAATCTGCATCGGTGAAAAGAAGATGTTTATTTTTTGCTTTTTTTATTCCTAAAGTAAGCGCATATTTTTTATTTGCCCAAAAGGCTTCGTTATTAACAACATTAACGATTTTAATCCGGGGATCTTTTTCCGCAAAACTTTCGATAACATCCAGAGTGTCATCCCTGGAGGCATCGTTGATCAATATGATTTCAAAATTGGGATAGTTTTGTTTCAGCCACAGCGGAATATGCTTTTTCAGATTATCAGATTCGTTTTTGGAACAGACAATCAAAGATATCGGGATGGAAGTATTTTTTGGGAAAGAAAGATGCTGAGAAAAAGAAAACCGAGAAAAAATTATATAAAAAATGCAATTTACAGCTACTACTACTGCAAACGCTATGAGCAATACTGTTGAAAACATGTGGGGTTAGGATAAAATCTTAAGAGTGAATTTCTTCATTGCAATTGTCAAATTCGTCGGGACTCTTCCCGCAAAATCCACAAGCTTCACCCTCTTTATTCAAATAAGGATTTTGACTTGCGCAGGTTCCGGCAAATTTACCATCTTTTTTTGCCCATATTTTAATAGCAATACCTGCAATGGCCAATCCTAAGAGAATTAATGTAATTAGAAAAAGTTTCATTTAAAATTTATTTTAAAGTACAAAGATACAAATTTCATAAGGCATTAAATAATATTTACTTCCGGTTCTATGGAAATTCCGAAAGTATCTTTAACCGCATTTTGAATTTTATTTGCAAGCTCGATAATTTCCTCTCCAGAGGCATTGCCATAATTGACCAGTACCAACGCTTGTTTTGTGTGCACACCCGCATCGCCAAACCGTTTTCCTTTAAATCCCGCTTTTTCAATCAACCATCCTGCAGGGATTTTTATTTCCTGCTCAGACACTTTGTAAAATGGGGCCTCTGGGTTTTTACTTATAAACTCTTCAAATTCCTGCATACCTATAACCGGGTTTTTGAAAAAGCTTCCGCTATTTCCTATTTCTTTGGGATTTGGAAGTTTGGAATTTCTTATGGCAATAACTGCCTTTGAAATGTCCTCTATGGTGGGTTTTGTCACTTGCATAGCATCTAATTCTTCCTGTATGGCACCGTAAGCTATTGCAGTGTTGTGATTTTTCTTAGTAAGCTTTAAAGTAACACTGGTAATAATGTAATTGCCTTTCTCCCGGTTCTTAAAAATGGAATTGCGATAACCAAATTCACAATCCTCTAAACGGAATTCCTGTACCTCTTTTGTTTTTAGGGAAATTGCTTCACAACTTACAAACACATCTTTGAGTTCCACACCATACGCACCAATGTTTTGTATAGGCGCAGCACCGGTATTTCCGGGTATCAACGATAAATTTTCTATACCGCCATAATCTTTGGAAAGACAATACTGTACTAGTTCATGCCAGTTTTCACCTGCCATTATTTTTAAATGGACGTGGCTTTCATCCTCAAATGCTATGGAAATTCCTTTTAAATTTATATGAAGAACTAAGGCATCCACATCTTTTGTAAGCAACATATTACTGCCACCACCAAGAATGAGCTTTTGCCCGAAATTATTGTTTCCCAGAATTTCTTTTAGTTGGATAACCGAAGAAATCGTAACAAAATGCCTTGCGTAATGGTTAATACCAAAGGTGTTGTAGCTTTTTAACGATTTGTTTTCTTCAATATGCATTAGTCTTTATACACTTGCAGTGCCTCTTTTAAAATGGCAACAGACCTTAGTAAATCTTCTTTCTTTAAAACATAAGCAATGCGCACCTGGTTAAGACCTAAATTTGGCGTGGAATAAAATCCTGCTGCCGGGGCAACCATTACCGTTTCATTATCTGAATGAAATTCTTCCAGAAGCCATCTTGCAAAGTCATCTGCATTTTTAATCGGTAGTTCAGCAATACAATAAAAAGCACCACCGGGATTTGCAACTTTGACGTTGGGGATTTTTTGAAGTTCAGAAATTAATAAATCCCTTCTCCCTTTATATTCTTCATTAACTTCCACAAAATAGGATGCAGGTGTTTCGAGTGCAGCCTCACTGGCAATTTGTGCAAAAGTAGGCGGACTTAATCTTGCTTGTGCATATTTAAGTGCCGTTGCCATTACTTCTTTGTTTTTGGAAACAATACAACCTATGCGTGCACCACACATACTATATCTTTTGGAAACAGAATCAATAACAATAGCATTTTCCTCAATACCGGCAACTGCTAAAATGGAATGGTGTTGTAAGCCATCATAGGCAAATTCCCTGTATACTTCATCTGCTATAAGGAATAAGTCATGTTTTAAAACCAATGCTGCCAGTTGGTCTATCTCTTCTTTGGAATACATATACCCGGTAGGGTTTCCGGGATTGCAAATAAGGATTGCTTTTGTTTTTGGGGAAATTAATTTTTCAAATTCAGAAACCGGGGGAAGTGCAAAATTGGTGTCTATAGAAGAAATTACCGGTACAACTTTTACACCGGAAGCAATTGCAAAACCGTTGTAATTTGCATAAAAAGGCTCTGGAATAATTATTTCATCATCTGTATCTGCAACGCTTCCCATGGCAAAAAGTAATGCTTCAGAACCGCCTGTGGTAACTATTATATTGCTGCTATCTATTGTGGGGTTAATATTTTGATAGTATGTAGCCAATTTATTCCTGTAACTTTCAAAACCAGCAGAATGACTATAGGAAAGTACTTCAATAGAATTATTTTTTACGGCATCCAGGGCAACTTTTGGGGTTTTAATGTCCGGCTGACCTATGTTTAAATGGTAAATTTTTCTACCCTTTTTTTGAGCTATATCAGCATATGGAACCAATTTTCTTATTGGCGATTCCGGCATTAATTTTCCTTTCTTTGAAATACTTGGCATTTTGTCTTAAATTTAGTGTGCAAAGTTGCAAAATATTATTTAGATTTCCTCAAAGATATATATTTAGCTTAGCATAATTTTTGTGGTAATTAGCAATAAATAATTTTGAATATTTTATTGAAAATAGCGCTTAGGTTTTTAATCCTCCTTCTTTCTTTTTGGGCAGCGGGACAGAACGCTTTTGAATTTCCCAAAAACACCACAAAAGATAAAATAGATATACAACTTATCAATAATCTTATGTTGCTGCCTGTGGAGGTAAATGGTGTGGCTTTGACCTTTCTGCTGGACACCGGGGCCAGTTCTACGGTGATTTTCAGTTTTGAAGAAACAGATTCTTTACAACTCAATGATTCAAAGGTTGTAAAACTTCGTGGATTAGGGAAAGGCGAACCGGTAGATGCCATAAAATCTGAAAATAATCTAATCAAAGTAGGCAAAGCAATTAAAAAAAATCAGGTAATATATGTGGTATTTGACGGGGCATTAAATTTTTCATCACGACTGGGCGTTCCTGTTCATGGTATTATAGGTTATGATTTTATGAAGGATTTTATTGTAGAAGTAAACAATGATAGTGAGCGTTTGCGATTTTATCAACCCGAAAGTTATACTAAAAGAAAATGCAGAAAATGCCTAGATAAAGAGCTCCTATTTATTAAAGACAAACCCCACATTTCCGGAACTTTTGAATCTAATGGGGAAACCAAGGAAGTAAATTTATTGATTGATTCCGGTTCCGGGGATGCATTATGGCTTTTTGAAAGTGAAGAAAACAATATTCAAATTCCTGAAAATGCATTTGAAGATTATTTAGGACTGGGTATAAACGGAAATATATATGGTAAAAGATCTAAGGTAGATGGTTTTTCCATCGGGGACTATAACCTTAAAAATGTAAACACGGCATATCCTGATATTGGTTTTCTGGATGGCCTTAATCTTTTGGATAACCGTCAAGGAAGTATAGGTGGGGAGTTATTGAAAAGATTTAATTGGGTAATTGATTATGGGAATAAAACTATTAGTTTACGTAAAAATAGATATTTTAAAGCACCATTTCATTACAATATGAGCGGATTAACTTTACAACATGGTAGCTTTACATTGGTCAGGGAAAGAAAGGATGCGTCTACTGAAGGATTTAATGCAGGCAGACAAGAACAAGGTTTTTCAGTCTATAAGCTCAATCTGGGGACAAATATGGAAATACGCCTGGAACAAATTTATGTGGTTGTCGATGTTAGGGAAAATTCACCCGCAGCTATTGCAGGTATCAGGGAAGGAGATGAAATCCTTGAGGTAAACAGTGTTCCCATTTATAAATATAAGTTGCATGAATTGAATGAAATGTTTTATGCCAAAGAAGGAAGGACTATGCGAATGAAGATTCTAAGAAATGGCTATGAACAGCGGGTGAAATTTGATTTAAAAGATATTTAAAAAAAAACTCCCCTTTCTTTAAAAGAAAGAGGAGTTATACTATTTGGAATATGTAATTTTTATTCCTTAACAGTGCCTTTTAATTTCAAGGATTTAATAGGCTCATCCGCATTTGAATAAACAGTAATCGTTCTGCGTATCGGGCCAACCCTGTTAGTGTCATATTTTACTTCAATGGTACTTGAAGCACCGGGCATAACCGGTCCTTCCGGTTTTTTAGGTATAGTACAACCACAGGTTGACTTAATGTCTTCGATTAATAATGGTGCGTCTCCGGTATTGGTAAATTTAAATACACGCAAACCGTCAGTGCCTTTATCAATATCCCCATAATCTATGGTTTCATCTTCGAAAGACATTTTTGCCTGCGCCTGAACCGCAAAACCAATTAATCCAACAAATAATACTATTACAAATTTTTTCATAATTTTTAAATTTTAATATTGCTAAAGTAATTACTTTTTAAACTTCTGCCAAATTAAGTTATTCACTTTTATAATCTTGAAGTTATAACTACTTTTGCAATCTATTTCAAAAATTAGACCATAAAATGAATTTACCTTCTGCATACGATTCCAAAAATGTTGAAAACAAGTGGTATAGCTACTGGATGAAGCATAATTTCTTTCATTCCACGCCCAATGAAAAAGTACCTTATACTATTGTTATCCCGCCACCTAACGTGACCGGAATCTTGCATATGGGTCATATGCTTAATAACACGATTCAGGATGTGTTGATCAGAAGGGCACGTTTAAAAGGATTTAATGCCTGCTGGGTGCCGGGTACTGACCATGCGTCTATTGCCACAGAAGCAAAAGTTGTGGCTAAACTGAAAGCAGAAGGTATTAACAAGGCAGATTTGTCGAGGGATGAATTTTTAAAACACGCGTGGGAATGGACAGATAAACACGGTGGCATAATTCTCGACCAATTAAAAAAACTGGGATGTTCATGCGATTGGGAAAGGACCAAGTTTACCCTCGATGACGATATGTCAGCGTCTGTTATAAAATCTTTTGTTGATTTGTACAATAAAGGTATGATTTACAGGGGGTACAGAATGGTCAACTGGGATCCGGAAGCACAAACCACACTTTCTGATGAAGAAGTTGTATTTGAAGAACAAAACGGAAAACTCTACTACATAAAATATTTTATTGAAGGAAGTGAAGATTTTATAACCATTGCCACCACCAGGCCTGAAACTATATTTGGGGATACTGCTATTTGTATTCACCCGGATGATGAAAGATTTACCCATTTAAAAGGGAAAAAAGCGATAGTGCCCATTGCAAACCGTGTAATCCCGATAATTCAGGATGCCTATGTGGATATGGAATTTGGTACAGGCTGTCTGAAAGTAACCCCTGCACATGATGCAAACGATAAAAATCTTGGCGATAAACACAAACTGGAAGTCATAGATATTTTAAATGCAGACGCGACTTTAAATTCCTTCGGAATGCATTATGAAGGCAAAGACCGGTTTGTTGTGAGAGAAGAAATTGCAAAGGACTTGCAAGAAAAGGGGCACATTTCAAAAATTGAAGATTATTTAAATAAGGTGGGCACCAGTGAAAGGACCAAAGCGGTTATCGAACCAAGGTTAAGTGACCAATGGTTTTTAAAGATGGAAGAGTTGGCAAAACCTGCAATAAAAGCAGTGTTGGAAACCGAAGAAGTAAAACTGTTCCCAAAGAAGTATGATAATACCTACCGTCACTGGATGGAAAACATCAGGGACTGGAATATATCCCGACAGCTATGGTGGGGACAACAGATTCCCGCATTCTATTATGGTGATGGAAAAGAGGATTTTGTGGTTGCCGAAACACCAGAAGAAGCTTTAGTACTTGCACAAAAAAAATCAGGCAACAAAAATTTAACAGCAAAAGATTTAACACAGGATGCAGATGCTTTAGATACCTGGTTTTCTTCATGGCTGTGGCCTATGAGTGTTTTTGGAGGTGTTTTAGACCCTGAAAATGAAGACTTTAAATACTATTATCCAACTAATGATCTGGTTACAGGACCTGATATTCTTTTTTTCTGGATTGCCAGAATGATAATTGCCGGCTATGAATATACCGGTATGCGGCCTTTTGAAAATGTGTACCTCACCGGTTTGGTAAGGGACAAACAACGAAGGAAAATGTCAAAATCCCTGGGCAATTCACCGGATGCCCTTGGGTTAATAGACCAGTTTGGGGCAGACGGGGTGCGTGTGGGGCTGCTTTTAAG
>JBGTDF010000092.1:0-3886 GCA_041748455.1 Planktosalinus sp. | reverse complement strand
AGATATTGCTTTCGCCAACCTGAGTGCCCGATGCAAAATTTCCATTTCCTTCTTGTATGGAGCTAATATCGTTTTCAACGCCAATTTGAAGTTGGCTTCCAGTATTTGTTGCCCCTTTTTGGTCACTAACCGCAAGGTTTAAATCTCCAGTTTGGGTCTGGGTGGACACATTGTCAAAACTGGTGCCTGCAAAAGTCCCATCTTGGTCGCTGTTGGCAGTATTGTTATCTCCGGTTTGAGTTTGCGTTGCCTGATTATTGTCACCTTGTTGACGTGAAATGCCCAAGTTAAAATTCCCTGTCTGGGTTTGAGCTGCAAAAGAATTTGTGGTCGTAATCAATTGACGCGCTTCTAAAGTATTATCGTCACCTATCTGGATTTGGGTAATCTCGTTGTTAACCATCCCTGCACCACCGCCAGAACCTTGTCTTCCCAACGCATCGTTCCTATCACCCACTTGTATTTGGGTAATAACACCTTCCCTTGCAGATGTATCCTGAAAACCATTGGCAAGGTTGTCATCGCCCATTTGGTCTTGGGTTATAAGATTTCCGTTACCCAACCCCAAAAAACCGCCACCACCTTGAGTAGCATTGGCAGTATTGCGGTCGCCCTCTTGATCTTGGTCTATTTCGTTATCGGTACTTTTGGTTACCTGAAAAAATCCAGGAAAAAGTTGCAATACCCTACCTTGGTTTGCATTGGCAAGGTTGTCCTCACCATCTTGATTTTGGTTAACCGTGTTGTTATTACCAACGGTAGTAGTGTTTGCGGTGTTGTTGCTTCCTGACTGTACAATTGTAGCCATATTGTCATTGGAGTTTGCAGATGCTGTGCGCGAATCTCCCTGCTTGATGTTTGCCTTATTTTGTGTTCCATCCTGATCCACATCTGAAGCATTAGTATTGCCCCTTTGATAAATATCAGAATCATTAAGGTTTCCTGTTTGTTCTACATCTGCAGTATTCCCATTTCCTAATTGATCCACTTGTGAATCATTGTTTTGTGCTGAAATCAACACACTAAATAAAAGTGCCCCAGCACTTAAAATCATTTTTTTCATAACTTATGCTTTTAAAGATTAATATTTTGGTACCCACTTTTTCTTTTTTTATCAAACAGATACCGGATTAGTAAATAAATAAACTGTAAAGCATGAAATTTTTATTATTGGAAAACCAATACCAAAAAAGGCATGCACTTGTAGTTAGAAAATAAAATGAAGTTAGTATTCAGAGTTTAGTTTTTCACTGAGTTTGTAATTGTGAAAAACTAATGCAATAAAACTTTATGATGTAAAGTTGAGTATTTTATTACATTATGTAACAAACATAAAGAATTAGAATCTATAAAAAAAAGAAATTAGTCAAGCTGTGCTCTTTCATCGATTAAAAGTAACAATGCTTAAAAATTTCATAATGAACGCCTACTAAAATACTAACCCTATTGGGGTTTTAAAATGCCTTATAAGATTTGGAAATTTTCGTAGTCAATATTTTAAAAAAAATCCATCCTAAAACTCAGGATGGATTTCTATAAATTATCATTTAGTTCTTATTTAGTAAACAAAAGTTCGCGGTATTTTGTCAATGGCCAAAGCTCATCATCTACCAGGAGTTCCAGTTTATCGCAATGGTATCTTATGGTTTCAAAATAAGGTTTTACCTTATCACAATAAGCAGCAGCAGCTTTTTCAGAATTTTCGAGATTATTTGCTTTTTTACGTTCTTCTGTCATATTAGTAACCCCTTCATTGATCAATTCAATATGGTTGCTTATGGCTTCTATGATTTCCATCTGTTGTTTTGCCATTTTTTTAAATCCGGCGCCATAGATCTCCTTAAGTCCTGTTACATTGTTCACCACCACACTTTGGTATTTGATTGCTGTAGGAATAATATGGTTTCTGGCAATATCCCCTAAGACCCTGCTTTCTATTTGAATGCGCTTAGTGTATTCTTCCACTTCAATCTCATAGCGCGCTTCGCTTTCCACTTTATTCATTATACCCATTTCTTCAAAAAGCGCAATGGCTTTTTTGGAAATTTTTGCTTTTAGTGCTTCCGGTGTGGTTTTGTGGTTGCTTAGTTTTCTCTTTTTAGCTTCCTGCTCCCAGGCGTCGCCATAACCATCGCCTTCAAAACGAATTCTTTTTGAGTCCTTAATATATTCCCTAAGGACATTAAAAATTGCATCGTCCTTTTTCATCTTCTTATCTTTGATCAATGCATCCACGGCAGTTTTAAATTCCATAAGTTGTTTTGCAACGATAGTATTCAAGACAGTCATCGGGTTAGCACAATTTGCTTTAGAACCTACTGCCCTGAATTCCCATTTATTTCCTGTAAAGGCAAAAGGCGATGTCCTGTTTCTGTCTGTATTGTCTAAAAGTATCTCCGGGATTTTCCCTACGACGTTTAGTTTTAAATCGGTTTTTTCTTCCGGCGAAAGTTTGCCTTTTGTAACGTGTTCCAAATCGTCTAAAACCTTGGTAAGCTGTTCTCCTATAAACACAGAAATAATAGCAGGAGGCGCTTCATTGGCGCCAAGACGATGGTCATTGCTCGCACTTGCAATACTCGCACGAATTAATTCTTCATTATCATTTACTGCTTTAATGGAATTTACAAAGAACGTCAGGAATTGTAAATTACTCATTGGTGTGCTTCCGGGACCTAAAAGATTAACCCCGGTGTTGGTTGCCAATGACCAGTTATTGTGCTTTCCGGAGCCGTTTACACCTAAAAATGGTTTTTCATGAAACAACACCACAAAATTATGACGCTCAGCCACTTTTGCCATCACATCCATCAACAGGGAATTGTGATCCACGGCAAGATTAGTTTCTTCAAATATGGGCGCTAGTTCAAATTGGTTAGGCGCTACTTCATTATGTCTTGTTTTTACCGGAATTCCCAAAAGCATACACTCTTTTTCCAAATCCCTCATATAATTAAGTACCCTGGAAGGTATAGATCCAAAATAATGATCCTCTAATTGCTGCCCTTTTGCCGAAGTATGCCCAAGCAATGTTCTTCCAGTAGAAAGAATGTCAGGCCTCGAAGCCGCTAATGCGGAATCAATTAAAAAGTATTCCTGTTCCCAGCCTAAAGTTGCATTTACTTTAGTCACATTCTTATCAAAATATTTTGCCACTGCTGTTGCTGCATCGTCTACCGCATTCAGCGCCCTAAGTAAAGGGGTTTTATAATCCAAAGCTTCGCCTGTATAGGACACAAAAACCGTAGGGATACATAATGTCGAACCAATTATAAATGCAGGAGATGTAGGATCCCAAGCAGTATAACCTCTTGCTTCAAATGTATTTCTGATTCCACCGCTGGGAAAACTTGACGCATCCGGTTCTTGTTGAACCAGCTGTCCGCCACCAAACTTTTCAATCGCTGAACCATTGGAGGTAGTTTCAAAAAACGCATCGTGCTTTTCTGCAGTTGCTCCTGTTAGTGGCTGAAACCAATGTGTATAATGAGTAACATTTTTGGAAATAGCCCATTCTTTCATTCCTGTAGAAATATGATCTGCAACATCTCTTGGAATTTTAGTTCCAAATTCCGTAGCATCCATAACGGCGGTAAATGCCTCTTTTGTCAGGTATTGACGCATGGCATTTTCATTAAATACGTTTTGACCAAAAAGGGAAGATCTCCTTTCTTTTTCCTCAATAAAGAGCGGTTTGCGGTTTAAAGTTTCATTAATTGCACGAAAACGAAGTGTAGACATATTTTGAAGAGTTGAAGTTTTAAGTCGCAAAACTACAACTAATTTGCAATTTACAAAACCATACCCCTATTTTTTAGGGGGTACTTATGAACATTTTATTAAAAATTTAGGATTTACCCCCTTAATTTTAGTTTATAAATGCTAA
>JBGTDF010000091.1:0-1701 GCA_041748455.1 Planktosalinus sp. | reverse complement strand
AAGGCTTGATTGTGCCACTAAACACCAAGGTTTTACAGGAATTAAAAGCGTAATTTAAAAATATAATTTCTGCCAATAAAAGAGGAAAATATTTTATTTTAACCAAAAAAAAAGTTGCTCCATAGAAGCAACTTTGTTTATAACTTTTAAAATAGTTTGCCTATCCCAAGTCTTCTGTGTCCATTTCATCAATGAGATTCCAGAGATCGTCAATATCCATTTTGTCGCCGGTTGCTTTGATATAAAAACGTTTGTCCTGCATGAACTGTATAACAGATTGGTTTCTTCTTTTGTTGTATTCTTCAATGGCTTTTGAGCCATTTTTGGTAACTGATTTCCTTGTTTTGTCTTCGGTTTCTTCTTCAAAATCCTGCGCAAAAGCCATTCGCATACCTGCTGTGGAAAGAGCACCCATTTCCCCTGCACCATCGATTACCTCAATTTTAAAGGATCTGGTTTTATCTTCCGCAGCATAGGTTGCTTCTATGGATGCAATATTCATCATTCCAATTTCACCTGCTTTGAAAGAAGTGCGTTTCATACCGTCCACAGACTCAGGAAGCCAGGATTTTAATTCTTCGTTAGTTAGCGGGGTCATTTCAGAAAGATTTTTTATATCATCCTGCATGTTTGTGGACTCCTTAATGACATTTTTAGTATTTACTACACCGTCTTTTGCCTCTTTCATTTTTTTAACGGCAGGGTTGTCTTTGCAGCCTGCAAAGAGAACACATATAATAAGCAGTTTTATTACATTTTTCATAGTTAATGGTTTTAAAGTTTGAGTTACTAAAGTATTGATTATTAATTGTTATTGAAACAATTAAGCCTATTTTTTATTGTTTCTTAATAAAGAAATGCTTTCCGGATTACTTATTTTTCCTGCATGTTGACTTTGTAATACTGATTATTTCCAGGATACCCCTCTTTTATAACTATGGTGGTTTCTGCAATCACTGTTCTGTGTTCACCCATTAGTTTTAATTGCCAAGTGCCTTTAGGGAGCATAATTTCATAACTGTCTGTCTTAACTTCAGCGTTTAAACGAAGGATTCCATCCTGAAAAGCTGACAAGCTATAAGTTGCCTGTTGCAGCTTTTTTTTCTTATCATAATGATGAACAATAGTTTTGTAAAAGTAATTGAGTTGCGGTTTGGTCGTACTTTTTTTAGTGCCTGTCCAGTCTTTCCACTTATTAACTTCACCATTCCACTGCCACTGTCCATAAAGATTATTTTTTACAGGTATTTTAAATGAGAACATTCCTTTTTTGCCTTCCTTATAGTTTTCAAAAGTACCAGAAAACCAACGTGTTCCGTCTGCTTTTTTTTGAATTCCACCATACATCACTCCCACATTGTGATAATCCCCATATATGGAATTAATGCCTGTTGCTACAATTCTTAAATCACCATATATGGTGCTCCAGGTTCCCTGAAACTTTTGAGCTTCTTGACTTGCCTGGGGTTTCATGGAAAACATGAAACAGACAAGGAAACAAAAACTTAATACACCTTTTAAATTTTTCATCTTTTTTAATTTTAATTATTATCCTTAAATTAACAGATTGCAAGAACTTTTTCCTGTGATTTGACCTATAAGGTACTCAAGACCATCCATTGCGTGATTGGAATTACCATACAATCCCAACACTATGGTTTTATAGGTTTCACAAGCCAGCTCTGCAAGCACAGCTTTTAT
>JBGTDF010000090.1:0-4040 GCA_041748455.1 Planktosalinus sp. | reverse complement strand
GAAAGCAGTTAAGAAAATGGCATCCATCGATAAGATGAAACAAGATGGTACTTTCAACACACTTTCTAAAAAAGAACGTTTACAAGTTTCCCGTCTTCGTGAAAAACTGGAAAAAAATCTAGGTTCTATTTCTGACATGAGTCGTTTACCAGCAGCACTTTTTATTGTAGATACCACACGTGAGCACATCGCAGTAAAAGAAGCACAAAAATTAAACATTCCTATTTTTGCAATGGTAGATACTAACTCTGATCCCAGGGATGTAGACTATGTAATTCCTTCTAATGACGATGCTTCAAAATCTATCGATAAAATCTTATCGCATGTAAGCGAAGCTATCATCGAAGGCTTATCAGAAAGAAAATCTGACAAAGACGATCAGGAAAAAGGAGAAGGCTCTGAAGACAAACCTGCAAAAAGAACTAAAAAAGTTACTAAAGCAACAAAAGAAACGGAAGAGACTGATTCAGCCACTGAAGGCAAAACTACAGTGAAAGAAGAAGTAGAAGTTCCTTCTACAGATGCTGAGGACAAAAAAGAGATGAAAGCTGCTAAAGAAGAAGTTAAGCTTGAATCCAAAGAGGAAACTTTAGAAGAAGCAGATTTAAAAAAAGAAGAATAAACTAATAGTAACATAAATTTAATTGGTTCTGGAGCACAACATTGTAGCTTTGGAACCAAATTAATTTACCATAAAAAATAGATAACTATGGCAAACATTACAGCCGCAGACGTAAACAAATTAAGACAAACCACCGGAGCAGGAATGATGGACTGCAAAAAAGCCCTTGTAGAAGCAGAAGGTGATTTTGAAAAAGCAATTGAAATCCTTCGTAAAAAAGGACAAAAAGTTGCAGCAAACCGTGCAGACAGAGAATCCAGTGAAGGAGCTGTTATCGCAAAAGTAAATAGTAACAATACCAGAGGTGTTATTGTTTCTTTAAACTGTGAAACAGATTTCGTTGCTAAAAATGACTCTTTTGTAACTATGGCAAATGATTTTGCAGAACTTGCTTTAAACAGTTCTTCCAAAGAAGAATTTCTTGCAAAAGACTATAAAGGAATTTCTGTTGCTGAAAAACTGATTGAGCAAACAGGTGTAATAGGCGAGAAAATTGAAATAGGTGACTACAGAACTTTGGAAGCTCCTTTTGTAGGTTCTTACATCCACGCAGGAAATAAAATAGCTGTCCTTACCGGTCTTTCAACCGGTGGTGACAATGCTGCTGAAGTTGCAAAAAATGTTTCT
Organism: Planktosalinus sp.; assembly: GCA_041748455.1. GTDB lineage: Bacteria > Bacteroidota > Bacteroidia > Flavobacteriales > Flavobacteriaceae > Planktosalinus. The sequence continues at coordinate 2,791 of JBGTDF010000090.1, read as the reverse complement.
ATGCAAGCTGCAGCAATGAATCCGGTTGCTTTAAATGAAGAAGGTGTAGATCAGGATACTATTGATAAAGAAATAGAAATCGCAAAAGATCTTTTACGTCAGGAAGGAAAACCGGAAGCCATGCTAGATAACATCGCAAAAGGAAAACTTGCACGTTTCTTTAAAGACAATACCTTGGTAAACCAAGATTTCATTAAAGACAACAAATTAAGCGTTGCCGCTTATGCTAAAGCAGAAGCTAATGCAGAAATTGTATCTTTTGAAAGAGTTGCCCTTGGGTAATTTTTGAATAAACAAATAATTGTATAAAACCGTTTCAAGAAATTGAAGCGGTTTTTGTTTTATAGAATATCGCATCCCAAATATTTTTCCCTATTTTTGCACCAATCAAATTAAAAATAACCTTTACAAGCTCATCTACCGCTATGCAATACAAACGAATTCTTTTAAAACTTTCCGGTGAAGCACTAATGGGCGATCGCCAATATGGCATCGACCCGGAACGTCTTGCCGAATATGCACAAGAAATCAAACAAATAGTAGACAGAGGTGTGGAAGTTGCCATTGTAATAGGCGGCGGAAATATTTTCAGGGGTGTTGCAGGAGCCAGCAAAGGTATGGACCGTGTGCAAGGCGATCATATGGGAATGCTTGCAACCGTTATTAACGGTCTGGCATTACAAGGTGCTTGTGAAGATGTGGGATTACAAACCAGATTGCAATCTGCCATACAGATCAATGAAGTTGCTGAACCGTTTATAAGAAGAAGGGCGCTTCGCCATTTGGAAAAAGGTCGCGTGGTTATTTTTGGTGGCGGTACCGGAAATCCCTATTTTACAACAGATTCTGCAGCGGTATTACGCGCCATTGAAATTAATGCCGATGTGATTTTAAAAGGAACCCGTGTAGATGGTATCTATACAGCAGATCCTGAAAAAGATTCTGAAGCAACCAAATTTGATTTTATCACCTTTGAAGAAGTATTGAGCAAAGGGCTAAAAGTGATGGACACCACCGCATTTACGCTAAGTCAGGAAAACGAATTGCCAATCATTGTGTTTGATATGAATACCAAGGGGAACCTTTTACGCATCGTAAACGGAGAAAATATTGGCACGAAAGTAAATTTATAATATCTTAGATTTTTTTATAATCTATTTTAAAGAAGAACTATCATGACCGAAGAAATAAAGTTTTTGTTAGACAGTACAGACGAAGCTATGCTAAATGCCATTAAACATTTAGAAAAGCAATTTTTAAATATTCGCGCCGGAAAGGCGAGTCCGGCGATGCTGGGTGGTGTTATGGTGGATTATTATGGTGCACCCACTCCCCTGGCACAAGTAGCAAATATCAACACCCCTGACGGAAGAACGCTTCTGGTGCAGCCCTGGGAAAAGAAAATGATTCAGGAAATTGAAAAAGGGATTCAAAAAGCCAACCTTGGCTTAAACCCAATGAATAATGGGGATAATATCATCATCAGTATTCCGCCATTAACGGAAGAACGCAGACGTGAACTTGCTAAAGTGGCAAAAGCCGAAGCGGAAGAGGCAAAAATAGGCGTGAGAAACGATCGTAAAAATGCAAACAGTGAGGCTAAAGAATTAGAGATATCAGAAGATTTACTGAAAATTGTTGAAAACGACATCCAAAAATTAACAGACAAATATATTTTGCGTATCGATGAGATATTAGCAGTAAAGGAAAAGGAAATAATGACGGTTTAGTTAAACTTTCATCAATTGAGCGACCTTAGGGTCGCTTTTTTTATACATTTGCTCGTCTACTTAGGCGAAATAATCGTATGAAAATAAAAATCCTTTTATCCTTTTTACTGGTTTCCGTTTTATCTTTTTCACAAAGTGACGACGCCTCAACTATAATACAACAAGCTATAGAAAATATCCCCAAAAACAATCCGGAATTAGTTCTGGAGGCTTTTCAGCATAAAAAATACACAAAAGGGGTTATGCAAAAGCGTTCCGCAGAAAACAATACACTCATCCCTTCCGGGTTTAATTATATTTTTGAAAAACTTTCGCTGCATCAATTTGAGCAAAAAAACAAGCATTTAGAAACAGTTTTAGCTTCTAATATGCCGGGGTTTGAAAAGCCCATCTACCCTCTTTTTGAAAAAAGTTTTCATTCCACTTCGGTCTATGAAAAAGAATATGAACTTTTTAACAACCGCTTTCACGGACCACTTTCTGAAAACGCATTAAAGCACTATGCTTTCGAATTAAAAGAAACGATTTCTTCCGGCGACAATGCCTATCACATTCTTACTTTTTCCCCCAATAACACTTCCGCAGCAGCGCAACTTCAAGGGGAATTACACATAGATATAGAAACTTTTGCGGTGCAAAAAGCAACAATCCAACACACCAAAAATATAGAGGCAACTGTTTCACACGATTATATTTATTATGAAACAGAAGCGGTATGGTTTCCTTCTAAGACGATTGCAGAAATAAAACTATTAAATAAATTAGAGTCTATAACCCTGTTTGGAGGCTTAATTCCTCCGGGGAAAATGAGATATGACGAAGATGAAAACAGTCTTACTATTTTTACATTAACAGCTACCTATCATGAAATACGATTAAACAATATAGATACTATTACTAATGAATATGTATCTATCGAGGCTTTGGAAGAAGAAAATGTAGACAGAACCTCCGCATTTTGGAATCCGTATCGCGAAAGTGCTTTTACTTCTGATGAAATCGCCATACAAACAGATGCAGACATGCTAGTGAGGGCAGGAAAACTGGAAAAACGCATAAAA
>JBGTDF010000089.1:0-14344 GCA_041748455.1 Planktosalinus sp. | reverse complement strand
ACCATTTCAGATGAATGCCCGTGGCTGGACGACAGCAACGATGCAATGATGGTTGCTGAAAAACTGGGAATACCTTTTCAGACGGTTGATTTGAGCGAGCAATACAAAGAACGCATTGTCGATTATATGTTCCGGGAATATAAAATGGGAAGGACCCCTAATCCCGATGTGCTTTGCAACCGCGAAATCAAGTTTGATGTTTTTCTTAAAATTGCGATGGACCTTGGCGCAGATTATGTGGCTACAGGTCACTATTGCCGAAAAGATTCTTTTGAAAAAGACGGGCAAACTGTTTACAGGTTACTTTCCGGAAAAGATCCTGACAAAGACCAGTCTTATTTTTTATGCCAGCTTTCGCAGGAACAACTGGCAAAAACTTTATTCCCTGTTGGCGAACTTCTAAAACCCGAAGTCAGAAAAATCGCGAAAGAACAAAATTTAATTACCGCAGAAAAAAGGGATTCCCAGGGATTATGTTTTATTGGAAAAGTGCGTTTACCGGAATTTTTGCAACAGCAATTAGAGCCAAAAGAAGGTATTATAATTGAAGTTGCCGATGATAATCCCCTTTTTTTAAAAAAGGAAAACGATACCCAAAACGGCTTAGAGAAAGTAAGCCGAAAATTTGAATATTCTAAAAACGACGGAAAGATAGTAGGAAAACATCAGGGGGCACATTACTATACCAAAGGGCAACGCAAAGGACTAAATGTGGGTGGCACCAAAGAACCTCTTTTCGTTATAGAAACCGATGTTAATGAAAACATCATCTATATGGGGCAAGGAAAAAACCATCCGGGTTTGTTCCGCAAGGGACTTACTGTAAATAACGATGAAGTACATTGGATCAGGGAAGATCTGCGTCTGCCCCAGAATGCAGAAATGGAAGTAATGGCGCGCATACGGTATCGACAGCCTTTGGAAAAAGCAACATTATATCAAACCCTTGACAGACTTTTCGTTATCTTTGAAAATCAGCAGTCTGCAATTACTGAAGGGCAATTTGTTGCTTGGTATCAGGATGACGAATTGTTGGGTAGTGGTGTAATTTCCTAAAAATTAAAAACCATTCATTGATTGTTTGACCAAAAATTATAAATTATGAAAAATTTTACGCTTTTTTTGGTTATCTTAGTTTCACAAATAGTTTCCGCACAAATGGAAGACGCTTGGATATTTTTTTCCGATAAGGAAAATGTACAGCAATCCATCGACAACCCTATAACCATTCTCTCACAGGAAGCACTGGATAGAAAAGCGTTGCATAACATACCTATTGATGCAAGGGATGTACCGGTGAATGAAAATTACATAACCCAAATAAAAAACCAGACAGGAATTACAGTGTATGCAAAATCCAAATGGAAAAATTGTGTATATGTACGCGGAACGGTTAATAATATTGATGCACTATTAGACCTTCCATTTGTTACCGATGTCGAGTTTGCAGATAAAAGCATGAATTTCACAGGGATTAATATTCCCGTGGAAGATAAATTTGCCGTGCAAACGAGCAGCCGAACAGAATTTAATTACGGTTTTGCTGCAAATCAAATTGAGATGCTTACGGGCGATTATTTACATCAGGAAGGATATACCGGTACCGGAATGCGAATCGCTGTTTTGGATAGTGGATTTCCCGGTGTGGATACGGAAGGTGGTTTTGCCTATGTAAGGGACGATGGACGAATTTTGGGCACTTATGATTTTGTGGACAGAAGCGAAGTAATAAACAATAATAGTTCACACGGCACACGAACCTTTAGTGATATAGGCGGCTATATAGAAAATGAATTTGTGGGCACCGCTCCTGATGCCTCCTTTTATCTTTTTAAAACCGAGGACGTGACCAGTGAAACACCGGTTGAAGAAGCATATTGGGTAGAAGCATTGGAACGTGCAGATAGTTTGGGCGTTCATGTAGTAAACACTTCTTTAGGATACAGGGAATATGATAATCCGGCGTACTCACATACTTACGAAGATTTAGATGGTCAAACCACCTTTAGTGCAAGAGGGGCAAATATTGCTTTTGAAAAAGGAATGTTACTGGTCACGTCTGCCGGGAACAGTGGTAATGGAAGCTTTCCATGGGTAGGGACTCCCGGGGATTCTGCCGGAATGCTAACGATTGGAGCAGTAAACGCAGACGGTAATTATGCCTCGTTTAGTTCTATAGGCCCAACAGTAGACGGAAGGGTCAAGCCCGATGTTATGGCTCAGGGCTTGGCTGCTTATGTGATAAATCAAAATAATGAAATTGTAACCAATAACGGAACCTCTTTTAGTTCCCCAATTACCGCAGGGCTTGTGGCTTGTTTATGGCAGGCAAGGCTGCAATTTACCAATGCACAGATAATGCAGCTAATAAAAGAGTCTGCTCATCTGTTTAATAATCCTACCAATTTAATGGGATATGGAATTCCTAATTTTCAAATTGCATTGGATAATTTACTGGGTGTTGAAAATCAAACGTTAAATGAGTTTAGTATATATCCCAATCCGGTGATTGATAAACTATATTTTGTTTTTCCGGAAGTTGGAAATAGCCAGATTAATGTAAGTTTGTATAATGTCCTGGGAAGTTTAGTTCTTGAAAAAACTGTTCAGGCATCTAAAAACTCTATCGATCTTTCCACGTTGAGAAACGGGGTTTACATCCTGAATATTAACACAGACAATAAAACCCAGACTTTTAAAATTGTAAAAAAATAAATGACCAATAATAGGATCACCCAACTTTTTAATATAAAATATCCCATCATACAAGCGGGAATGATATGGAACAGTGGATGGAAACTCGCGAGTGCAGTTAGCAATGCAGGCGGTTTGGGAATTATAGGAGCAGGTTCCATGTACCCGGAAATTCTAAGGGAACACATTCAAAAATGTAAAAAGGCAACCGATAATCCTTTTGGGGTCAATGTTCCTATGTTGTATCCTGATATTGATAAAATCATGGAAATCATCGTGGAAGAGGGTGTTAAAATCGTTTTTACTTCAGCAGGTAACCCTAAAACCTATACTTCCTTCTTAAAAGAAAAAGGTATTACAGTGGTTCATGTGGTGAGCAGTGTAAAGTTTGCATTAAAATCACAGGAAGCAGGAGTGGATGCTGTTGTAGCAGAAGGTTTTGAAGCCGGAGGGCACAATGGCAGGGAAGAGACCACGACTTTTACTTTAATCCCTATGGTGAAAGAACAATTGAATATACCTTTGATAGCTGCAGGTGGTATAGCAAACGGTCGCGGGATGCTTGCCGCCATGGTTTTAGGTGCAGATGCTGTACAGGTGGGAAGCCGTTTTGTTGCCAGTGAGGAATCTTCGGCACATCCCGCTTTTAAAGAAGTGGTGGTAAATGCGAAAGAAGGGGATACTGAATTGACACTAAAAGAAATCGCACCCGTTCGGCTTATAAAAAATAAATTCTATCACGCAGTTAAAGAACTGTATTCTAAAAACCCAACCAAGGAAGAGTTAATTACACTTTTGGGACGTGCAAGGGCAAAAAAAGGAATGTTTGAAGGTGACTTGGAGGAAGGAGAACTGGAAATAGGCCAGATAGCAGGTCTTATTCACGATATCAAGCCCGCTGCTCAAATTGTCAAAGAAATGTTAGCCGAATTTGAAGCTGCTAAAAAAGAAGTCCAAAATTTCTAATTTAATTTTTAAGAGTGCCAAATGAGAAAGTTATTTTTTATAACTGTATTATTTCCGGTATTTGTTCAATCCCAAATCATCAATACCGAGTCTTTACGGAAGGTGACAGATACTTCAGGATGGACAGGAAATGCAAGCGTGAATTTTTCCCTGACCAAAAATACCAACACCTTAATCAGGTTAAATAATAACATCCATGTACAGTATAAGATGAACCGGTATCTGGTTCTTTTTGTAAATAATCTGGGTTTTGAACGTGCGGCTGAACAAAGTTTTGTGAATAATGGCTCCCAGCATTTACGCTACAATTATAAAATTTTGGATTACTTTACCTGGGAAGCTTTTGTGCAATCACAGTATAATTCCATCGCAAAAATAAAATTCAGGGGGTTAGTGGGTACAGGCCCTCGTTTTAAACTGACATCCTCAGAAAAGTTCAGGAGCTATTTAGGGACTTTGCTGATGTATGAACATGAGGAATTAAATGAAGAAGTTTTAGTAATCAACAGGGAATGGCGCGCAAGTAATTATCTTTCCTTTAGTTACTTCCCCACAGATAATTTATCTGTTGTTAGCACAACTTATTACCAGCCTGTATTAAGGGAATTTTCAAATTACAGGATTGCTACTGAAACCTCTTTGGTATTGGGAATTATCAATAAATTATCCCTTAGAACCACATACAAGTTAACCTTTGATGCAACTCCTGCAGAAGGGATACCAAATACCTTTTATGAACTGACAACCGGTGTGATGTATTCTTTCGATTAAAAAATGAACCCTCTCAGTCCCGAGGCTTCGGGATAAATCGGGAGAGGGTTGGAATTTTAATTGAGCTCTATAACTACCTGATTCTTCAATAAGTCATCAAAAGTTTCCCTTTGTCTTATCAAATGGGCTTTGCCATTATACCATAAAACTTCGGCGGGGCGGTAACGCGAATTATAATTGCTAGCCATGGTGAAACAATAAGCGCCTGCATTATTAAAAGCGAGTATATCCCCTTCGGTGATTTCACTGATCCTTCGGTTGCTGGCAAAGGTGTCTGTTTCACATATATAACCCACTACCGAATAAAATCGTTCCCTTCCTTTGGGATTGGAGATATTTTCAATATGATGGGTCACGCCGTAAAGCATCGGGCGGATCAGGTGGTTGAATCCACTGTCTACCTGTGCAAAAACCGTTGAGGTTGTTTGTTTTATTACGTTGACTTCTACTAAAAATTTTCCGGCTTCACTTACCAGAAATTTTCCCGGTTCAAATTCCAGGGTCAATTCCCGGCCATATTCCATACAAAATTCATTGAAACGTTTGCTGAGTTTTTTCCCCAGTTCTTCTATGTTTGTTTCAATATCCCCTTCTTTGTAGGGTACTTTAAATCCACTTCCGAAGTCAATAAATTCTAAATCCTTGAAGTTTTTTGCTGCGTTGAATAAAATTTCGCCCGCATAAAGAAACACGTCAATATCTAAAATGTCACTTCCGGTATGCATATGTATACCGTTAATATGCATTCCTGTGTTTTCAACAGTGCGCAATAACAAAGGCATCTGGTGAATGGAAATTCCAAATTTGGAATCAATATGTCCTACTGAAATGTTGGTATTTCCACCGGCCATAACGTGAGGGTTAATACGTATACAAACCGGGATTTTAGGGTGTTTTGTACCAAATTGCTCCAGAATCGAAAGATTGTCAATATTGATTTGAACACCCATTGCCGCAACTTCTTCTATTTCCTTCAGGGAAACCCCGTTTGGGGTGTATATAATATCGGATGGTTTGTAACCGGCTTCCAATCCTAATTTCACTTCCTGAATGGAAACAGTATCCAGGCCTGCTCCCAAAGAATTCATCAGTTTTAAAACAGAAATATTGGAAAGTGCCTTGACCGCGTAATTAAATTTTACCTGTTTGACCTTTTTAAATGCTGAAGTTAAGCGTTTATACTGAGAAGCTATTTTCTCGGCATCATACACATAAACCGGACTTCCAAAGTCCCGGGCAATTTTTAAAAGGTCTTGATTTTTCATTTTTTTAAGGTTAAAAATTAATTATTTATAAGGGGGCTAAATTAAAAAAGTTAGTAGAATCCACGTGTTATAAAAAGCATATTTTTTTTAGAAATAAAATATGTGTTGCCATCTGCTCATTAGCATGAAAAAACATTGCTACAGTGCCATGGTTTTGTTACTTTTGCACCACAAATAGAACCCGGAAAATTTCTGATATGAATCTACACGAATACCAAGGAAAAGAAATATTAAGCAGTTTTGGAGTAGAAATACAACGTGGCTACGTTGCACAAACGCCTAAGGAAGCTGTAGAAGTTGCAAAAAAATTAACTGAGGAAACCGGAACTAGCTGGTACGTTATCAAAGCACAGGTTCACGCAGGTGGACGCGGTAAAGGTGGCGGTGTAAAACTTGCAAAAGGAATTGAGCATGTAGAAGACATTGCAGGCCAAATCATTGGAATGGATTTAGTAACGCCACAAACTTCTGCGGAAGGTAAACGTGTACACCAGGTTCTGATTGCGGAAGATGTTTATTATCCCGGCGAAAGTGAAACTAGTGAAATATATATGAGTGTGTTATTAAATCGTTCAACTGGAAGAAATATGATTATGTATTCTACCGAAGGTGGAATGGATATTGAAACCGTTGCAGAAAATACACCGCATCTTATTTTTACCGAAGAAGTAGACCCTGCTGTTGGTTTTATGCCTTTTCAGGCGAGACGAATTGCTTTCAACTTAGGTTTGGATGGCAAAGCGTTTAAAGAAATGACCAAATTTGTTACAGCACTTTATACTGCCTACGACAAATCAGATTCTTCTTTATTTGAAATCAACCCAGTGTTAAAGACTAGCGATGACAGAATTATTGCAGTAGATGCAAAAGTTACTATAGATGATAATTCCTTGTTCCGTCATAAAGATTATGATGCAATGCGTGACATACGTGAAGAAAATGCTACAGAAGTAGAAGCACGGGCAAAAGGATTAAGCTATGTAGACCTTGACGGAAACGTGGGTTGTATGGTAAATGGAGCCGGTCTTGCAATGGCAACAATGGACCTTATCAAACAAGCAGGTGGTGAACCGGCAAACTTTTTGGATGTTGGTGGTACTGCCGATGCGGAACGTGTGGAAGCTGCATTTAAATTAATATTGAAAGACCCGAAAGTAAAAGCGATACTAGTAAATATCTTTGGAGGTATTGTACGTTGTGACCGTGTTGCTCAAGGTATAGTAGATGCTTATAAAAATATAGGTACCATCAATGTTCCTATCATTGTTCGTCTTCAAGGAACAAATGCAGATATTGCAAAAGAATTAATAGACAAAAGCGGTTTGAATGTGCATTCTGTTATTCAGTTTCAGGAAGCTGCAGATAAAGTACAGGAAGTTTTAGCATAAAATTTTCTCACATTATTTAAAACCCTCAAAAAAGTATATTTTTTGAGGGTTTTTCTTTTGCTGCGTTCGATAAGTTAATTTATTACTGCCTTGTAAAGTTTGGTGATAGTTTCCCTGTCAATTTCATTATTCATCACTTTCAAACAATCAGATTGTAAATTTTCTGCTTCGATTTTTATGACATTGTAATAACTTGCATCACATGCAGGACTTTCTTTTAAATGAAGCAGCATCAAAAATAGTTTTTGGCAAATCACCGGGTCATGTTTACAATATGTTCTAAAGGAAGCCATTACATTATATAATAGTTGGCTAAACGATATTTCTTCAAGTTTAACCAAAGCTTTCTCATCGACACATAGCGTAGAAATATCTTTTTTCAACATTCGTAAACAAAATAAAACAGACAAATAATCAATGGCATTAATAGCGGTCCCGGGATCGTTTATACCCGGTGACATTGCTTTGATAGCAATTTCTGTTATTTGCTTATAGGAAAGAACATAATTATCAGCAACAAATTCTGCATCTGAAAAATTAAAATTGGATAAAACTTTCTCTGCTTCTTTCTTGTCCAGTTCCTTTTCCGATGAAAAGAGCTCCTTTCCTTTCGTAATAAAAAGTCCTTGAGGGTTTAAAACGCGAATTTTAGTGTCATTTTCCACGCAGAAGTTCATTATATTTTTCAGGGAAATATTTTGAAAGTAGCCATTTTTAGTGGAAACATAGGTATGCCAATGCGTTGTTTCCTTAAGCGGACTTACATTTATTGTTTCTCCTTCTTTTTTGATAACCCTTTCTAAGCTTTTGTTTGCAGTGCTATAGATGTTTTCTAGTATTCTATTAATTTGAATGCGTTGGGAGATATTATGAATGAAATAAATAAAAAGTCCGATACAGAAAATTGTTAGAAAAATACCAAGTAAAAGGGATAAAGCAGGCAAGCGTTCTTCATCTTCTATACTTTTTATGGAAAGTATGATAAGAATACAATATATGGTAGTGGCAAGATAAACCCCAATAATAAGCTGGTGTTTTCTTTCTGAAATTAAACCGGGAAGTAATCTTGGAGAAAAATTATTGGATGCCTGACTTAAAAGCAACATTACCATAGAAAAGCTGAATACCATCATCGATATAATGCCGCTGGCACATACACTTAAAATAGTCAATGCAGTTTCTGTATTTTTAAGGGCAATGCTTTTAAGATTATTGTCAAAAAACTCAGCTTTATTACTTTGATCAACGGATAACATAAAAAAAGAAAGCAGAATCCCGAAAAATGCTATTAAGGTTGGGTAAAAGGCAATTTTACTTTCCATATTACTAAAGAAAGAGATAGACCTGTTTATAAATTCCTTCATTTATTTTTTTTATAAAAGTACTTTAAATTGGTAAAAAACCTGTTTTTGAAATACCAATTGTTTAGTTTTCCGTCAAATTGACATATAATTATCTTAGAATATAGACATTATGTCTTGTTTTGTGTTTTGGAACTTAATTTGCCTATTCCTTTTTAAATTATAGTTTAACCATAAAACATAAAAATATTATGAGTTTAATTAAAAGAAATCAAGACAGCTGGCTTCCTTCTATTTTTGAAGACTTGTTCAAAGATGGCCATTTAACAACCGCAAATCAATTTGAAAACACATTACCGGCGGTAAACATTAAAGAAACATCAGATGATTTTCAAGTAGATGTTGCTGTTCCCGGAAAGAAAAAAGACGATTTTACCATTGAACTGGATCAAAACGTTCTTACAATTTCTTCTGAAGATAAATCAGAGAATGAGGAAACCTCAGAAGACGGAAGATTTACCCGTAAAGAATTTAATTATTCTTCCTTCCAAAGGGCATTTAATTTACCCGAAACGGTAGAGCAGGAAAAAATTGAAGCTACCTATACAGATGGTGTTTTGCACATTCGTGTTCCAAAGCGCGAAGAAAGCAAGCAGAAAGCAAAGAGAATGATTGCAGTTTCATAACTTATTCATACTAATGGATAAGTGTTAATTTGGTTGGTTAGTTAGTTAATTGGGCTGTTCCCTTCGCAATCGGGGGACAGTCCTTTTTAATTTTTGTTTCTTCGAAATGGTTTTTTTGGAAATGGTTTTTCCGAAAGTGGTTTTTCCAAAAGACTTTCAGCAGCAGCAGTTTTAGCAGAATTTTTAACCATAGTATTTATCTCTTTGAGCTCTTCTGAAGTCAAATTTCTCCAGGTGCCAACTTCCAGATTTCCTAATGCAACATTCATAATCCGTATACGCTTTAAGGCAACCACTTCATAACCAAGATATTCACACATTCTGCGAATTTGACGGTTAAGTCCCTGAACCAATATAATCCGGAATACAAATCTGCTGATGCGTTCTGCTTTACATTTTTTGGTGACCGTATCCAAAATAGGAACCCCGTTGCGCATTCTTTCCAAAAATTCTTCATTTACTGGGCGGTCCAAAGTAACTATATATTCCTTTTCATGTTGGTTTCCGGCACGTAATATTTTATTGACAATATCGCCATCATTGGTCAGGAAAATCAAACCTTCTGATGGTTTGTCCAATCGCCCAATTGGGAAAATACGTTCGGGATGGTTGATAAAATGGATGATATTGTCTTCAATGCGCAGATCTGTGGTACAAGTGATTCCCACAGGTTTGTTAAACGCTATAAAAACTTCCTTGTCAGTACCTTTTAAGGGTTTGCCATTTATGGTAATTATGTCTTCCGGCATCACGCGATCTCCCAGCGAACTTATTTCGCCGTTAACGGCAACACTGCCTTTTTCAATAAGGCTGTCTGCTTGTCTTCGGGAACAGTAACCACTATCGCTTATGGCTTTATTGAGACGTATGGAATCTGGATGGTAGGACAATTTGAATGATTTATTTATGGATTGCAAAGATACAGAAAACAGGGCTTTGTAAATTTATCTTTTATAAAAGATATAATCTGTTACAATGGGCTCCACACCATTTTGTCTCAAAAGATAGATGATTTGCCCTTTGTGGTGCGTAAAATGGTTTGCAATATGAAAAACAATATCTTTTACAGAATTTTCAAAGGAAGAGCCTTTTGAATTTTGGTAGGAAATGATGGTTTCCAGTTCCATGGAATCAAGAATAGTTGCGGTATCCAAAAAATTTGTGGTATCGAGTAACTTGCAATATTCCAAAGTGTGAATTTGGTGGACACCTAAGGTTTCCTTATCTAGGATTCTGGCGTTCCATATTTGATGGGCATTAATGGTATGGGAAAATAGGGAATTAGCTTTTTCTAAACCGGGCAAAGGGTTTTCTAAAAGCAAATCTGCAAGTTTCTGATTAAAATGATGGTGATATTGAAATATGTCGATAAAGAAATCTTGCATACTACTTTAAATACCCCTCATATACAACCATTTACAAACTCTTTTTATCCTCAAAATCCACATACATACGTTCATATAATGGAGATTTCATTTTACTGTCACCGGCTTCTTTTTGTTGTATTGTGTTTAGATTTTTCGGGGAGCGCCCAATATCATCTAATGCCGCTTCCAGTAAAGGTTCAGTAACATCCCCTAAAATTCCTAAATTAGAATAATCTTCAAAGACTTCAATAGTAGGAGGTAAGCCATCTACAAATCCTGTAAATCCATTAGCATTAGCTGTAGTAAAAATAAGGGGTTGAATGGCATAAAAATGGGATGGGTCTGCTTCCTGACGTCTGAAATTTGGCGCAGGGGCATCATAAAAGGTAGTTGATGCCTGAAACTTTCCGGTAGTGGTTGCGCCAACTAAAATTACTTCTATGTAAGGGTCTAATCCATTTATAACTAATTCACTGGCAGATGCAGTTCTTGCAGAAGTTAAAACATATAAACGATTTAAATTTAAACTATTAATCGCTGCTCCCGTGCGAATGGTACTTGTAAATCGGTTAATCAACTGTTCAGGATCATCGGCTTCAAAAATAGCTTGAATTTCAGGATTCCATACTTCCGTGGAAAATATTTGTCCGGTAAATTGGCCGGTAACCATACTGGACATATCAATAGCTGAACGTACTGAACCACCGCCATTATAGCGCAAATCTATAATCAATTCACTGACTCCATCTGCTTTAAATTGCCCGAACACATTGTTTAATTGAGCATCAAAATCTGCAGTAAAGGAATTGTACATTAAATACCCAATGTTTTGACCTTCGACTTGTAATGTAGTTGCAATATGAATGGGGTTTTCAATAAGTTCAGATTTGGTCAAAGAAACTGTCTGCCCTGTAGGGGTAATAGTAACTCCGTCAAAAGTTGCCAACCCTATTTCATATGTTGTAAGACTATTCAGTAATCCAAAATTATCCACGGTTATTTGTGCGCCATTGATGGTGTTGAATATAATTCCTCTTTCCAATCCTTTATTTGAAGCATCACTGTTAGGTATTACATATCTTACATACCCAAAAACATTGGTTTGGCTGTTCGGATAAAATATCAAGCCAAACTCCATGCCATTACTTAAGGAAATACCGGCTAAAGCAGCTTCAAGAACCCGAAAATCTTCCACAATAAAACTGAACCGATCTATATTTTCGTCCACTAAACCATTATAGAATAAATCTTCAGGGGAGGAAAAGGTATTTAAAAAGGTATTAAGTTCCTCTTGTGTGGCAAACCTATCGTTGGCTAAATCCGGGACATTTGGCTTATATAAATACCAAATGTTCATAGCCTTATATATAAAATCCTGAATATCTAAAGTAGAAGATGGAAGGAAATTGTCATCCAGATCTTCAAAGCATGATAGAAAGCCGAATGAAACAGCTAAAGCAAGAAGGTATATTTTTATTTTTTTCATTAGGGAAAATTAGTCGTATATTGTTATCAAACTACTAAAATAGACAGATTATTGCGATTTAAAAATAATTTGTAACAAAAACTAGCTTCAATCGTCTTCCATATGGTAGCGCGCTTGCAAACAACACAGTACACAAAATGCAAAAACAAGAATTTTTAGAATTGGTTATGCCTATGAAAGACAAGGTATATCGGCTGGCAAAAAGAATCCTTGTTTCCCATGACGAGGCACAGGATGCGGTTCAGGAAGTGTTTATTAAGTTGTGGAACGGAAAAACAAACCTTAATAATTACAGTAAACCGGAAGCATTTGCAATGACGATGACCAAAAATTATTGTTTAGACAGATTAAAATCCAAACAAGCTTCTAATTTGACTATTGTACATCAAAATTACAAAGATAATGACTCCGGTACAGAAAGAATCTTAGAAGCAAAAGACGGAATGGGTATGGTTTTTGAAATTATGAAGAAACTACCTGAGCAGCAACGCATAATATTACAGTTGCGTGACGTGGAAGAATATGATTTTAAAGAGATTGCTGAAATACTGGAAATGAATGAAACCGCAATTCGTGTCAATTTATCCAGGGCCAGAAAAGCAGTAAGGGAAGAATTAATAAAAAAATATAATTATGGAATTACAAAAACTGGAGCGCCTACTCGATAAATATTTTGACGGCGACACTTCCTTGGAAGAAGAACAAGTTTTGCACCTTTATTTTAAAAGTGATGTAGTTGCAGATCATCTGGAGGTGTACCGAGATATGTTTGCTTATTTTTCAGAAAGCAAAAAAGACAAGTTACCTGTAGCAATATCTTTGGAAACCAATACTAAATCATCTGTAGTTTCTAGTTGGAAGAAATGGTATTCTATAGCCGCCCTTTTAATTGTTGCGCTTGGTGCTGCATTCTTCTTTGAGCAAAACAGTAGCCGTATAGCTGCAGAAGAACAGGAAGCTATGGCTGCTTATGAAAAAGCAAAAGAAGCACTGGATTTTATATCCATACATTTTAATGAAAGCACTCAAAAATTAGCCTATATAACTGAGTTTGGTGAGAACTCGAATAAAATATTTAAATAACAAACCTTAATACAATTAGAAAAAATGAAAAATATAATTCTTATAGTCGCAATTGTTTTAGCATCCCAAACAATGTATAGTCAAAAAAGTTCTTTTGACAAATATGAAAACCAGAAAGATGTAACATCCATGATTGTTACTAAAAGTATGTTCAAATTAATGAGCAAAATAGATTTGAGCTCTAACGACCCGGAAGCAAAAAACTACCTGAATATGGTAGAGAACCTGGAAGATATAAAAATTTTCACCACAGATAATGCCGCTACAGCTGCAGACATGAAAAGTACTGTGGATAGTTACATCAAGTCTTCTACCACATTAACAGAATTGATGCGTGTGAATGATGATGGAAAAAACATCCGCTTTTATGTGAAAGAAGGCAAAAACGAAAATTTTGTTAGCGAGTTGCTGATGTTTCTGGAAGATTCTTCCAGCAAAGATAAAGTTGCTGTAGTAATGAGTATTACAGGAAATATCGACCTGCGACAAATCTCTCAACTTACTTCAGACCTAAAAGTTCCCGGGAGTGATCAATTAAAAAATGTAAAAAAGAACAATTAATATTCAATCCTATGAAAGCAGCAATAAAATTTTCAGCAGTAATCTTACTTTTAATCGCGGTTGTGGGTTGTAATAACGACACCTCTTTACAAAGGTATTACGTGGACAAACAAAAAGACGACGCCTTTATAACGCTTGACTTACCAAGCAGTTTATTAAGTAAAGATGGCAATACATTAAATGAAACGCAAAAGGAAGCACTTAAAAGCATAAAAAAGCTTAATTTTTTAGCTCTACAGAATAAAGAAGAAAATAAAGATATCTATGAAGTCGAAAAGGAAAAAGTGCAAACCATCCTAAGTGATGAAAAATACAAGACGTTGATGAAATTTGGTTCCAATGATATGGGGGCCACTTTAAAGTTCACCGGTGAAGAAGATGCAATAGATGAATTGATCGTGTTTGCTTCTGATGAAAGTAAAGGATTTACTTTGATTAGGGTATTGGGCGATGATATGGATCCTTCCCAAATAATACAACTAATGCAGGGGATGAATGAGCAGAACTTTGATTTTTCATTTTTAAAGAATATAGAGACTGCGTTAAACTAATTTTTCAAAAAGAAATAAACAAAAAAGTCCTGCCAATTGGCAGGACTTTTTTCATTTGCGAAATAATAGATTATTGAATAGGCTTGTAGCCCTTATTTTACTTTGTTTGCTATAGCTGCAAAAGCTTCCGGGTGGTTCATTGCAAGATCTGCTAATACCTTACGGTTTAACTCGATATTGTTTGCTTTTACTTTACCCATGAATTGTGAATAAGACATTCCGTGT
>JBGTDF010000088.1:0-1548 GCA_041748455.1 Planktosalinus sp. | reverse complement strand
AAATTCACATCTGCCTGATTTGGCGTAAGGTTATTAGGGTTGTCTATTAAGTCTAAATCGGTGGTTTCGCAGGAATTAAAAGCGAAAAGTCCGAGACCTAGAAATAGTATTATTCTTATTTTTTTCATAATTATTAATTTTATTATTTATTAGGTTTGTTTCAAAAAGAAAAATTTATTTTGTTCTCGTTAATAAGACAACTCAACCAATGGAATTCCTACTTTAAAATAAACTTATTTAGTTGTTCCCGGTAAATTTTCAGGAATACCCAAAAAAAAGTATATTTAAGTTTAAAATAATCCTTGTTGTATAGCAATTGCATAAGCCCTTCCTTTTCCTTACTTTTGCAATTCTAAAAAGTGCCAGGTATGCAGACGAAAACACAAGTAAGTAGTGAACTATCATTTGAAGAATTTCAGGCAGAAGTTCTCAACGATTATAAAATTGCCGTAACCAGCAGGGAATGCAGTTTACTGGGAAGAAGGGAAGTTCTTACCGGAAAAGCAAAATTCGGTATTTTTGGTGACGGAAAAGAAGTGCCGCAACTTGCCTGGGCGAAAGCATTTAAAAATGGTGATTGGCGATCCGGATATTACAGGGACCAAACCTTTATGATGGCCATCGGCCAAATGACCATTCAGCAGTTTTTTGCGGGATTGTACGGCCATACAGATATTGAACATGAGCCAATGGCAGCAGGTCGTCAAATGGGTGGTCATTTTTCCACACATAGCTTAAATGAAGACGGAAGCTGGAAAAATCTCACCGCTCAAAAAAATTCCAGCCCCGATATTTCCCCAACAGCCGGGCAAATGCCAAGATTGGTAGGTTTAGCACAGGCTTCCAAAATATTCAGGTATGTAAAAGGCATTGAAAATAAAACCAATTTCTCCATAAATGGTAACGAAGTTGCCTGGGGAACTATCGGAAACGCAAGTACTAGCGAAGGGTTGTTCTGGGAGTCGATCAATGCGGCCGGGGTCCTTCAAGTTCCTATGGTAATGAGTGTGTGGGATGACGAATACGGGATTTCAGTTCACGCAAGACATCAGACTACCAAAGAAAATATATCAGAAATCCTAAAAGGCTTCCAAAGGAATGAAGACGAAAAAGGATTTGAAATTTTAAAAGTGAAAGGCTGGGATTATCCTGCACTTATAGAAACTTATCAAAAAGCCGGGAAAATAGCTCGTGAGGAACACGTGCCCGTGCTTATTCACGTCATCGAACTCACCCAGCCTCAAGGCCATTCTACTTCCGGTTCCCACGAACGCTACAAAAGTAAAGATCGCCTTGCCTGGGAAGTGGGCAATGACTGCAATGTAAAAATGCGGGAATGGATGATCACACACAACATTGCGACTGAAGAAAACCTATTGGAAATAGAAAACACCATCAAAAAAGAAGTGCGCGATAGAAAGAAAGCTGCCTGGGAGGCTATTGTTTCCCCACAAAAAGCAGAGCAAAAAGAACTGATCGCCTTACTGGAACAAGTTGCCGGTGCAAGTGCAAATAAAAATTTCATCCTTAAATACAAAGACGATTTAG
>JBGTDF010000087.1:0-1606 GCA_041748455.1 Planktosalinus sp. | reverse complement strand
TGAAGAACACTCTCCAGGGTTTTTCTTATATAATTTTCCTTATTGTATAAAGGAATCACTACAGAAAACTTAGGCATGACTTTTTCTTTTTAGTTTTGCATAGTAATGTAACCGATATAAATCAAATAAAAATAAAGACGGATTTGACGATGTCAGATTCTTTTTAATTGTTGAACTCAAAGTGTCTATAATAAAAAAAAATAGTCCCAATACCAGATTATTCTTAAGTCTCAAATATATTTTTTGAATGGGCCTATAGTCTTCAGTTACTTTTTTGTCTATTGTAAATTGAACCAGAGTTTCGATTCCTTTTTTTGATTTTTCAATAAATGAACCGCTTGTTTCCAAACCAAGATGTATAATGGGATTATCTATGTGCAGCACGTTTACTTTCATTTTTTCCAAATTCTGTGTAAAAAGCACATCGACGCCATAGACATTTTCGTAAAAATCATTTGCCTCTAAAAAAACAGTTTTTTTTATCAAGAAGCATTGAGAAATAATAGAAAGATAAGGTATTTTTTTTCTTTCGGAAACCGGTTTTGCTTCCCTTGCCTTTCCGTATTTCCATCTTAAAATTTTGGATGTATCCGGGGCTTTTTCCTCATAAGTTATCCCTCCAAAAACTACATCAGCTTTTGTATGATGGATATTAAAATCAGTGATAAAACTTTCCCTTTTTGGCAATACATCAGCATCCATGAACAATAACCAATCGTGGTTTGCTTTTTCAGCTAAAAAATTTCGGGTGAATGTCCTTCCTTTATTTTCGTCTTGCAAAAAAAGTGTGCAGTGAGGGAGTTGTACTATTTTTTTATTTTCTGTTGTGATATCCTTATCGGAAGAATTATCATCTGCAACAATAATTTCATAGGGAAAATTTACATTTTCCAATTGTTTGGAAATAGCAGTAACCAGTGCGGTAATGTCATAATTATATGTTGGGATCAGAATAGATAGCATCTGCTTAATTTGTGCTAAAATACAATAAAGTATCTATTTTGTAACGCATAAAACGGTTTCGCTTTTAAAACCATGATAGGTATTTTCATCTTCTTCAAAACGCAGTATCTCCACCTGAAATCCTGTATTTTCCAATCTTTTCTGAAGTCCGTTCACGGAATACACCCTTACGTGGTCTTCTTGTCCAAAAGCTTTTAACCTGCCCTCGTTTGTGGTTATGGAAAAATCTTCATAGATATCCCCTTCCTTAAAAGGGGTTTGAATCCAGCAAATGCCATTTGGTTTTAAAACCCTGTACAATTCTGCCATTGCTTTGGTGTCTGTCGTTATATGTTCCAAAATATGGTAACAAGTAATTATATCAAAAAAATTATCCGGGTGTGGGATTGCATTGATATCATAGCGATAATCTGCTGCAAATTCATTTGCAAAATCTGTCGCGAAGTAGTGTATATTCTTGTTTTTTTTCATTTTCCGGAACATAATCCTGGGTGGTGAAAATTCGAGAATAGTGTAGTTTGGCTTGACTTTATTGTTTACTAATTCCCAAAGTCGTCTGCTTCTGCTTCTGCTTCCACAGGCAGGACATAGCAAGTCTTTATTAGGAAGAATTACAAATCGTTTTAATTTTGTATTGCAGAGA
>JBGTDF010000086.1:0-3388 GCA_041748455.1 Planktosalinus sp. | reverse complement strand
GAGGTGCCATCCTGAATATTGTATTTCATCAAATAAGAAAACTCGCCACCCAAATCGGTGGTGTAATATAAAGAGGCATTGTCTTTTGAAAATTCTTGTGAGGAATTGCCACTTTGTTCTGTATTTATTTTAGTTAGGGTTTTAGCATCCAGACTATAAATAAATAAGTCAGAATCATTTGTATTTATGGGTTTACCCAACGCTATGTATTTTCCGTCATCAGAAATACCTCCATAATTGTAGGCCTCTTTGTTATCAAAAATAAGTTTGGATGTAAAAGTGGTTACATCCATTTGATAGACATCGGTATACCGGGGATCTTTTTCATTACTTCCGTAGTAAAAACTTTTACCGTCTTTTGCCCAGCCGTAAAATAAGGCCCTTGCATTTTGTGCGGGGGTAAGGCGTTGTAAGCTATCGCCCTCTTTTACAAAAATCTTGTAGATTTCATCGCCATTGCCGTCCATTCTGAAAAGAATGCGCTCATCTTCCGGAAAATAAGAAATTGCATAAACCGATGCACTGTCAGATTGTGTTAATGCTGTCATTTCCCCGCCCGATGTTGGGATGGTGTACATATTAAAAATACCGGACCGGTTGCTTGTTACCAGTAGTTTGGATTTATCAGGCGAAAAACTGTTTCCAAAAACAGATTCATTATCCATAAACTGCTCTATGGTATAAGAACCTATTTCTCTTTTTTCTTCTTGCTTTTTGTCTGATTTGCAGGAGAAGACCAGAATGGCAACTCCCAATAGTAGCATTGATTTTTTCATAAAGGGTTGAGTTATCAGTAAGACACTAAATTACAATAATTTAAAAAACAAACAAGGAAGAGTTTACTAAACTTAATCTGATTTTTCTTTTAGCTTATGTTTTTTGATACGTCGGGGGTTGTACCAAAGATAGAACCCGGTAATGGAGAGAAACATCAGCCCAAAGCAAGTAATGGTGACGTAGGTTTTTTTGACTTCCTCATTGTTGCTTTTAATGAAAAAATCTATAATGGAACCATCATGAATCTGTTCAATAATGTCTGAGGTGCGCGTTTTTACAGAAAGTATTTCACCCGATTTTATCCCCACCTGTACTTCACTGTAATGGCTAGTAAAACGCACTTTGGCCACACCTTGCCGTGGACGTATATCGAGACGGTCCACTTCAGGATCTAAATCTGTATTTTCAACGATATAGGTGGTGGCAATTTCTTCTATGCGCTCTAAGGACAAAGAAGGTTGGGTAGATGTATCTTTTAAGGTAGGAGGAATAAATTTAAACTCTTTTTTCCATGCCAAAAGTAATCCGGTTGCCCCGATAATAAACATAAATACAAAAGTTGCTATTGCAATATATTTGTGGATTTTTCGGTACCATCTGGTTTTTTTGGCAATTACTTTAGGAGATGTTTTCAATAACAATTTTTTAGAGTTTCAAAAATACACAAATCCCTTGTATTACCTAAAAAAATCTGTTAATGCTGTGTTTGTAAAACCGTATATTTGCATTTCTCTCAGAAAACCATGCAAAAGGAATTAAACATTCAAGTATCACCGGAAGTTGCTGCAAATACACAAGCATTGGTTCCCTTTGTATCCAAAAGCTTGGCTGTTTCTTCTTCGGAAATAACCCATGTGGAAATTCTTAAGCGCAGTATCGATGCCAGACAGAGAACAATAAAAGTAAACCTGAAAGTACTTGTTTTTATTCAGGAAGATTTTGAACAAAAATTACCGGAATTACCTAACTACCGTGATGTTTCCAAAGAAGATACTATTTTAATAATAGGTGCAGGACCTGCCGGATTATTCGCCGCGTTGCGTTGTATCGAGTTAGGAAAAAAACCTATTGTTATTGAAAGGGGAAAAGATGTAAGGGCAAGAAGAAGGGATCTAAAAAAACTCAATATCGAGCATATTGTGGATGAAGATTCCAATTATTGTTTTGGGGAAGGTGGTGCCGGGACCTATTCTGACGGTAAACTCTATACCCGAAGTAAAAAAAGGGGCGATGTGCAGCGCATTTTGGAATTACTTGTTGCATTTGGTGCAACTAAAGATATTTTAGTAGAAGCACATCCTCACATTGGAACCAATAAACTTCCGGCGATTATTCAGGATATAACCAAAACTATTATCGACTGTGGTGGTGAAGTTCTTTTTGAAAGCAGGGTAGTGGATTTTGAAATTATTAATCAGGAGATTGCAGGGGTGGTACTTCAGGATGGGAGCAAGATACCAGGCAAAAAACTTATACTTGCCACAGGACATTCTGCACGGGATATTTTTGAATTATTGTATAAAAAGCAAATTGCTATAGAGGCCAAACCTTTTGCTTTAGGCGTAAGGGTAGAACACCCGCAGGAACTTATTGACAGCATTCAATATAAATGTGATTACCGCGGGGAATTCTTACCGCCCTCTTCTTATAGTTTGGTGAAACAAGTAGCGGGCAGGGGAGTCTATTCCTTTTGTATGTGCCCCGGCGGAATTATTGCACCTTGCGCCACGTCACCGGGCGAAATTGTAACCAATGGCTGGTCGCCAAGCAAAAGGGACCAGGCAACGGCAAACTCAGGCATTGTGGTTGAAGTGCGCCCACAGGATTTTAAGTCTTTTGGAAACACACCACTGGCGGCCATGTATTTCCAGCAGAAGGTAGAACAAAAAGCGTGGCTGGAAGGTGGAAAAACCCAAACCGCTCCCGCCCAAAGAATGGTGGATTTCAGCAGCGGGAAACTGTCTGCCGATGTGCCTGTCACTTCTTATAAACCGGGAGTCACTTCTGTGGAATTGGGAAGTGTGTTGCCTGCATTTATTTATAAAACCTTGCAGGAGGGTTTCAAAGAATTTGGTAAAAGTATGAAAGGGTATTTTACCAATGAAGCCATTGTGCACGCCACAGAATCCCGTACTTCCTCACCGGTGAGAATACCCCGGGACATGGATACTTTAGAGCATATTCAAATAAAAGGTTTATATCCTTGTGGGGAAGGTGCAGGCTATGCAGGTGGCATTGTTTCTGCCGCGATTGACGGGGAGAAATGTGCTGAGCAAGCTGTACGCTCCTTATAAATTTATCCCTGGTTACTCCATGAGAGCTCTATTACCTCATAAAGGTCCGGGATATGCACGTTCCAGTGATAGGTGTCTTTAATTTTGACCCGGAGCGCATCTGCAGCCATTTTTTCACCGTGTATCAAAAATACCTGCTCCGGGATATTTTTGATGTCGCCTATCCATTCCAGTAATTCTTTTTGGTCTGCATGTGCAGAAAGGCTTTGCAGGTTTTTGATTTTTGCCTTTACCGCATAATATTTCCCGAAGATTTTGATTTCGTGAGCTCCTTCCTGCATTAGTCTGCCCCGCGTTCCTTCGGCCTGATAACCTAC
>JBGTDF010000085.1:0-3389 GCA_041748455.1 Planktosalinus sp. | reverse complement strand
TGAAGACGGCATCAATTTAGGGTTGATTGACGAAGAGTTTGCTTTGGAATACCTGATCAATCTTGTTAGAAATTCCATCAATACTTCAAAATATGCTTCCCTCATGAATACCGCAGATAGGTTAAGCTATTTAAGGGCATTGGCAATAAATACACTTATACAGGAAGCGGTAAGTATTTTTGTTGCACATGAAGAATTAATTTTAAGTGGTAAACTTGAGGTCTCTCTTTTGGATAAAAGTAAATACAAAGCTCAAATAGAAGATATAATTTCCCTGAGTGTAAAAAAAATATACAGCAGCAAAGAAGTAATAGCAAAGGAAATTGCAGGATATAAAATACTAACCTCCCTTTTAGACGTCTATTCTACAGCTGTAGAAAATGTATTTAACTCTAGGGAATCCCATTATGATAAATTGTTATTAAAAGGGTTGCCTTTTTTTGATCTCGACAAGAAGGAAAGTATGTATAGCCACTTAATGAATTGTTGTTCTCATATTGCCGGATTGACCGATGGCAATGCCCTTTTAACCTTCAATAAGATAAACGGTAAAAACGTTTAATGTTTTTATACAAAGTTAAAACACTAAAAACAGTTGTTAGTTTAATTTTTTTAATTTATATTTAACATCTTATAATATCCTGTGATTAAACTTCTTGTTTTATAGGGTATTAGTTTTTATTTATCTTAACATAATTCACAAACAAATGAAAAAAATTATTTTTCTCTTTACAATTTTGTGCTTTGGCATGCTTCACGCACAAGATTACACCGGAGTAATTAACTCCTTTTTTAATGAAAATAGGTCAGAATATGGTTTGAGTGCCCAGGATGTTTCTGACATCCACATTTATAATCAGCATTTTTCACAAAGTACTTCGGTAGACCATTTGTATTCGTTGCAACGATATCAAGGTATTGAAGTTTTTAATGCCATTGCAAATTTTGCTATCAAAAATAATTCGGTTGTTCATGTAGAAAACCAATTTATTGCCCAGCTTTCGCAGAAAGCAAACACTACGAGTCCCTCGCTGACTCCTGTACAGGCTATTCAAAAAGCAGCTTCTCACTTGGGTTTAAACAATCCGACTGGACTGGAACTTATTGAAACTGTATCAAATAACAAATTTATTTATAGTAACGGAAATATTTCCCAGGAAAATATTAATGTAAAATTGGTTTTTCAGCCTAATGAAGAATTAGCAGCATTACGTCTTGCTTGGGATCTGGATATTTATTTAAAAGATGGCAGCCACTGGTACAGCGTTAGAATTGATGCTGTAAATGGTCAGCTTCTTAGTACTCATGATTGGTCTTCTAATTGTAGTTATGATCTTCCCGGTGACGCTGTTCATAATCATACAATTACTATAAATTCTAACATAGAAAGTGTTTTACTTACCGGTAAAAACACTTCTACCATGCTATCAAGAACTCCCAACGATGGTTCACAATACCGAGTTTTTGCAATGCCTAATGAAAGCCCAAATCACGGTGACGATGAGCTGGTTGGAGAACCGGCAAACGCTATCGCATCTCCTTTCGGTTGGCATGATACTAATGGTGTGGTTGGTCCTGAATTTACAGTTACCAGGGGTAACAATGTTAGAGCAAGAGCAGATTTGGCCGGTAATAATGGAGGTAATTCTGCAGAAGGTGGGCCAGATTTAAACTTTGACTTTCCCTTTAATTTCAATCAACAACCTGTAGGCTATGCAGATGGGGCAACCACAAATTTATTCTACTGGAATAATATTATACACGATGTTTTTTATCTATATGGATTTAATGAAGCAAGTGGTAATTTCCAAGAAACAAACTACTCAGGTTTAGGTCTTGGCAATGACTCGGTAAATGCGGATGCTCAGGATGGATCCGGATTGAATAATGCTAATTTTTCTACTCCTCCGGAAGGAAACAGACCAAGAATGCAAATGTTTCTTTGGAGTGCTCAAGGACCTCCAGGTGAACCACTAACCATTAATAATGGTCCATTAGCAGGAGATTATCCCGGTGTTGGGGCTCAATTTGGAGCACCTTTACCTGTAATTCCCTTAACAGCTAACTTAGTTTTAGTAAGAGATAATGATGCAGGACCATCCACCGATCCTAATGATGGTTGTGATCCCATAATAAACAGTGCAGAAATTCCCGGAAAAATTGCAGTAGTTAGAAGAGGTGAATGTGAGTTTGGTTTTAAAGTTTTAGCAGCTGAAAACGCTGGTGCAGTTGCTGTAATTGTGGTAAATAATGTAGCAGGTGCGCCTATTGCGATGGGTCCCGGTGCTGTGGGAGGAAGTGTAACAATTCCCTCGCTTATGGTGACACAGGCAGACGGGGAAGCTATCATTGCGGCCCTTGATAATGGTCAAACTGTGAATGGTACAATAGAAGATGCCGGGCCTTATCAAATAGATGGTACTTTAGATAATGGAATTATTGCCCACGAGTATGGTCACGGGATATCTATTCGCTTGACAGGTGGAGCTTTTAATAGTGGATGTCTGCAAAATGACGAGCAAATGGGAGAAGGCTGGAGTGATTATTTTGGCCTTATACTTACCATGAAAGAAGGAGATACCCCGGAACAAAGAAGAGGTATAGGAACATTTGCCGTTGGACAACCTACAAATGGAAACGGTATCAGACCTACACCTTATAGCACAAGTTTTGCCATAAACCCTTCAACTTATGGTATAACTAATAATCAAAATATATCACGACCTCATGGCATTGGTTATGTATGGGCTACTATGCTTTGGGATTTGACCTGGGCACTTATAGACGAATATGGTTTTGACCCGGACATTTATGAAGGAACCGGAGGTAACAATATTGCCCTTCAATTGGTTGTTGATGGCTTAAAACTTCAAACCTGTAGTCCAGGTTTTGTAAGTGGTCGTGATGCAATTCTTCAGGCTGACGTATTAGCAAATGGAGGTGCAAACCGTTGTTTAATATGGAATGTTTTTGCTACCAGAGGTTTGGGATTAAGTGCAAGCCAAGGAAGTTCTTTTAATAGATTTGACCAGGTGGAAGCATTTGATGTTCCTGAAGATTGTGCTCTTGGAACACCAGACCAGTCTTTCAATAATTTCTCTATCTATCCAAATCCTTCAAATGGTAACATAAATATTACCTCAAGAATGGATAAAGGGGCTAGTACGGTTTCAATTTTTGATATTAACGGAAGAAAAGTATTTTCTCAAGAGGTATCTATGACAGGGACTGTAAATATTCAGGCAGAAGGTTTAAATGCCGGGATATATATTATGGAAATTAAAGGGGATAATTATACACACAATGCTAAATTAATTATCAGATAATCTTTAAATTATTATAATTTAATTCCAAAAAAGACTGCCAGTAATGGCAGTCTTTTCTTTATA
>JBGTDF010000084.1:0-3662 GCA_041748455.1 Planktosalinus sp. | reverse complement strand
TCCATATCCGCAAAATTATTTACGCTTAAAAAGCCTCTAATGAGTTCGTTTATATATATTTTTGAAGATGGATTAAGGTTTTTAGACGAACTGCCGTTAGGGGTAATGGTAAAAAACGACAGTTCTCCGTAGACAATGACGCAGTAACTTGACACCAACTGCTACCTAAAAACTTGGGTACAGACAGCCAAACAATCGGGGACAGTTTCTCCGTAGACAACTTTTCTGCTCACCGACAGAAAAAAAAGAAAACAAAAAAAGCCCACCCTTCGCATTTTTGAAAATTTCTTTTGCTCACGCACATTTGGCACATTTGCCTTTGACCCCAACCGCACAAACCAACCACAGGGGCAAAGTCAAAAGAGCCAAATCTCCCCCACGCACAAAGAAAAAAAGGAATTTATTTTTTATTGAAGAAAAAATAACGCTGAACTCCAATCATATAAAGCGGATAAAAACGAGCATATGATTTATTAATCAAGTTAAAGCCAACCGAAAAATCTATCCGTAGATTGGAATTAATTATTTTCTGAATCCCCGGATGGACTTCAACATAATGCCCAGCTTTAAGAGAATAACTTTTCGTTTCCAATTCCAGTCCATCCTGAAAAACCCTTGCTCCTTCGTATGATTTACCATTAAATTCCAGATAAACATTCCAGTTCGTTTGGTTGTAATCTTTATACTCCTTCGGATAGAGCAAATACCCGAATGATAAATTATAAATTATTGCCCTGCCATATTGAACTTTCGTATGTGTCATTAAGGAACTCCCATTTGTTAGAGGAACAGTTTCTTCGTAATCTCCTGGAATAATAACACCCGAAGTCAAGGAAACAGCAAAGCGTTTTTTCAAATAAGTTGTTATCAATCCCCCGCCATAACCTTTAGTATCATCCAATAAATTCGGCTCGGCTTCATCGTGTGCATTTTTCACATTAGACCATTCGCCATATAAAGCCATTCTGAAATGTTTGTTCTGACCATCAAAAGTCAAAAAACGATATTTCGCATAGGTATGAAACCCATTAAAACGATATGGATAAGAAAGACCTTTCTGAATCGGTTGCGTGTAATAAATTGTTTGGTTGCCTATGTGCGTATGCGTTATTAAATCCTTTGGTAAATTTTTCCCGTGATGATTTGAACCCGTTGCAGTGAGATAAACAGACAATTTCGGAGTTACACCATACATTAAACGCATCGCAAGCATATTACGCTGAGTGCTTATTTCTCTGAATGATTCCCCGAAAGTTCTAACGCCTAAAACCCCTTTTGGAACATTACTGGCAGGTTCATTATGCAGAAATAATTCTTGCCCTCTTGAAAAAAGAGGAATAAAAAAAAGAATAATGGAATAAATACATATCCTCATAATGTAACATAGTAGATATTCTTTGCATTACATCCTTTGCCTTTTGCAATGCTGATTATCGCAGACCATTTTTTTATTTCCTTCTTTGAAAGATATTTTTCACCGATAAATTTTAAAGTTACATTTCCATTCAGTATTTTATTTTCTGTTTTCACAAACTGGTATTGCTCGTTTTCATAAGTCCAGCAAAATTTTTCTTCAACAGAAACATTACTGAAATTAAAAACCGCATTAAGATACCTTACTGAAAATCCCGCATCCGTTACTGCCTTTGCAATCTTTTCAACAGAAATTTTCGCTCCCTTTTTAAAAAATAGTTGACCATTTGTATTGCTCAAATCCATTGCAACACTGTCCACAAAATCCAATTTACGAACACTCATTTCAACAGCACGGGTGCAAGCAGAACAAGTGAGACCATCTACCCCAATCTCTGCTGACTGAAATTGCCCAAAAGACATATAAGGCAAAAACGCCAAGACAAGCAGGGCAAAAAACCTTCTTATTATTTTAGTTGGAAACATTCTGTGCAAAAGTAGTGATTTGTTGGGAAATGATTACATTTACGCCCGTGAATTCGTCAACAAAATCAATAATATCTCTAATTCTGCTTTCAGTATTCCTGTTACAAAGTTTCAGTAGAGTTATTATTTATGCCGATTACTTCATTAACAAAGATTACATAGCCAAAGTCCTTTGCATAAACAAAGACAAGCCCAAAATGCACTGTGAGGGAAAATGCCACCTTCAAAAACAACTGAAAGAAGAAGAAAAGAAAGAACAATCCCCAGTTAATCCCATAAAGGAGAAAAACGAAGTGCAACTTTTTTCTGAAAATCATTCCACTCTTTTCTTATTTAATACCGTTACTGAAAAAAAATCAACAACCTGCTATTCTTTTCATCTTTCCGAAAAACATCTCCATTCCGTTTTTCACCCGCCCAAAGTTTAACCGAAAATTTCCGTACACTGTTCTTTGAACCCATAAAAGCACTTGCTTTTTGTGTAGTTCATTAATTCATCATTCGGTTAAACTAAAATAAAAACAATGAAAAAAATATATTCATTGATGGCATTCCTAGTAATGCTCATCAACCTTGCATCGGCTCAAAATACCATTACAGGAAAAGTATTTGACAGGGAAACCAAAGAGCCATTAATCGGAGTAAATATTTTTATTCCCAACACACAAACAGGTGTATCAACCGACAGCAAAGGAAATTTTACTTTGACATCAGAAAATAAAATTGACACTGTTAAAATTTCTTTCATCGGATACAAAACACAAACTGTTGCTGTATCGGGTAATTCACTGAATATCGCTCTTGAAGCATCTACTGCATCACTAAAAGAAATCATTATTTCAGCCAACAGGGAACAACAACAGCGAACGGAAGCCCCCATTGCCATTCATTCCATTTCCAAACTTACAATGCTGGAAACAAAAGCCACACGCCTTGATTTATTACTGAACAAAACTCCGGGTGTATTTATGGTTGATTTAGGCAATGAGCAACACAGTATGTCCATACGACAGCCATTAGGTTACAGAAGTTTGTTTCTTTATCTTGAAGATGGTGTCCCAATCCGAACTACAGGCGACTTCAATCATAATGCCTTAATTGAAATTAATTACGCTACGCTTAACAAAATTGAAATTATTAAGGGACCTGCTTCTTCATTGTATGGAAGTGAAGCGGTAGGAGGAGCAGTTAATTTTATTACGCAGTCGCCATCGTTTCTACCAACAGCAAAAGTGCAGGCCGAACTTGGAAATTTCGGCTATAAGCGTTCCGATTTTTTTGCTTCTACTACCGTAAAAAAACTTGGCTTGTTCATTGGCGGATATTATGCCGACCGAAACCAAGAGGATAGTTTACACAATGATTTTCATAAACTCGCTTTAAACTTTCGTGCCGATTATACCTTTTCAGAAAAAACAAAACTTATAGGAACGGCTTCTTTTATTGATTATAAAACAGACCAAGTTGGAGGGCTTGACAGTGCAGCTTTTTACAATAAAAATTATAAAAGTTTTCAACGTTTCACTTACCGTAGCGTAAATAGTTTTCGCACAAAACTTACATTACAACACGAATGTAATGAAAAAAGTAACACATGTTGTACTGTCTTTCATCGTAATTCTGTTATCGGACAAAATCCATTTTATAAAATTAAATCCATTACAGGAAATCCATTACAAGCAAGAGGAGAAATTAACGAAGATGGGTTTAAAAGTTACGGCTCTATTGCACAACACAGTCAGAAATTCAAGTTCCTCAATTCA
>JBGTDF010000083.1:0-2650 GCA_041748455.1 Planktosalinus sp. | reverse complement strand
GAGGCTTTCACTTTCCACTTTTATTTTTTTATCCTGTTCATGATGCCCATAGTTTTTTTCAAACACCACTTTTCCTTCTTTTGCAATTAAAACCTGTAAACCCGGTGCCATTCCCTGCGATATAACAAGTTTTGCCAAAGAATCCACTTTTTTTAATTTTTGGGAATTGAACCCTACACTTTCCGGTGTCCCATAACTCAATCGTCTTAAAGATGTAGTTTTAAAGCTAGAATTTGCGGGAAACCCTACACCGGCTGTTACCGGGAGTACCCCTTTTGCCTCCCTTGCCCCAAAAAGCATCTGCGCAGAAACTTCCTGTGCTATTTTGCTGTTTTGATAAGAGACTACAACGCTTTCAAAATTGCCGGTTGCTTTTAGATCCAAAAGCGTATAAGGTCTTGCGAAAATATTAAAGACTACTTTATTTGTCCTGGCAATTTCATACATCCAAACCTGCTCTTTTTGGGATATTTTGTATCCTTTCCACGGATTTTCATTGGACTTATGATATCCTATTATAACATAATCATAGGCTTTTAATTTGTTTATCAACTCGTCCAGGGTATTTGCTGTTACCCAATCCACAGGGGTGTATTTTTGTAGTTGATTCAGAAAATCAGATCCGCTGTCATCCCCAAAGTTTACATAGGCATATTTGGCTTTTTGCAATTCCTTTAAAGGTAAAATCCCGTCTTTGTTCTTCACCACAGTAATGGCATTATCCATTAATTCTTCATACAATTCGTCATTGTGAACACTGTTTAATTCTTCGTACAGGAATTTTGTGTTAATGGGTTTGTATGTATTCAATCCCACTTTATATTTTGCCATTAAAATTTTCTTGACGGAATGTGCCAGTCGTTCTTCTGAAATTTCCCCTTTATTGTATGCTTCCACTAAAAGCTGATGTGCTTTAGGGATGTCTTCCGATATCAATAATACATCATTTCCTGCCTGAAATGCAACCACATCCACTTCGCCGGGGTTTGTAAAATTAGATACCCCTTTCATATTCAAAGCATCGGTAAAGATGAGACCCTGAAAGTCGAGTTTGTTTTTCAACAAATCAGTCACTATGGGCTTGGACAAAGAAGATGGAAAATTTTGTCTGGGTTCCAGGCTTGGCACATTTAGGTGAGCAATCATAACACTTGCAAGACCTTTGGAAAACAAGTGTTTGTAAGGATATAGTTCAATACTGTCTATTCTCTTGTCGGAAAACGTAATGGTGGGCAATGTTTTATGGGAATCGGTATCTGTATCCCCATGTCCCGGGAAATGCTTCCCATTGGCAAGAACCCCCGCGCTTTGCATGCCCTGCATAAAAGCTGCTGCTTTTTTGGTAACATTGTCCCTGTCCTCCCCAAAAGAACGATTGCCAATAATTGGGTTATCGGGATTCGTATTTATATCCAAAACCGGTGCAAAGTTCATATGCACCCCTAATCGTTTGTTATGTTCCCCAATGTGCTTGCCCACTTTGTATATAAGGGAAATGTCTTCTATGGCACCAAGGGTCATATTCCAGGGAAAGGCATAGGTAGAATCCAGTCGCATGGCCAGGCCCCACTCTGCATCCATGGCAATCATCAAAGGCACTTTAGATGCTTTTTGAAAGTCATTGGTGATTTTTGCCTGCCTTCCCGGGCCTCCTTTGGAAAAAATTATACCTCCTATGTGTTGTTCTGTAATCAGCTGTTTTATACGGTCTATTTTTGCTTTGGGATCTGACGAAAACAAATCGACCATAAAGAGTTGCCCCACTTTTTCTTCCAGCGTCATTCCTGCATAGATACTATCTACCCATTTCTGCTGGTTTTCAAAGTCATTTATTTTGTGAAGGGGATGTAATTGTTGCCCAAAAGAAAGGAAACCAAAAGAAAAAAACAGAAGTGTATAAAGAATCTTATTCATAAAACCAACCGGAGCAAAAATTGTGCTAAACTATTAAAATGCTTGTTCTGCTTGTCATCCTAAAAATCAAGCTAAGACAGCAATTGACAAATTTAATAAATTAAACCTCTTGAAAAACCTTAGAATAGCATAAAATTTACCATTTAACACCACAAAACAAAAATAGTTGCAGAGGTTATAATTTCGGAAAAACAATACGAAAGAAATAGGTAGGTGGAAAAATTATTTTAATCAGATAATAGGACCTAAATTTTTATCCAACCCGCATTGTTTCAGAAAGGGATTTGAAAAAATTTTCCTGCAGTCTGCATCCAGTAAAGAGTTGCGGGCAGATAACCAGCTTTCTACCTTAGGCTTGCCATACATATTACGGACTCTGTTTTCATCTAAAATGAAATTAATTTTACCCCAGTGAAGTGTGTACGCTATATTTTGTTCTTCCAGTTTTTTCCAAACCCTTTCACAAAAATTATTCATTGTTGCTGAATCCACCCCATCCATTTCCAATACACAGGTTTTTGGATACTTTGTAAAGCCGAGTGTAGCTGACGTTCCTTTTAGAAACCGCAGTGAAATCCCTCCGGGTATTGGAAACTGCTTATTAATGGTTACTAGGGTTTCCAGAACCTTGACAGAATCTTTAATATCCATTCCTATTGCTGCACTGGCAACTTTTCCACGAAATTTGGTATAATTGAATATTTCGCCCACTATACCTTCCTGGGGTGGCTGGGCT
>JBGTDF010000082.1:0-15422 GCA_041748455.1 Planktosalinus sp. | reverse complement strand
CAGTTTCTGGGTGGGCGGGGGTTTCTTCGGTGACTATTGCGGAACTGTTTCCATAGACGGATGTAGAGCTTACAAAAAGCACGTTTTTAACCTTGGCCTTTTCGATAAACGGAATAAGTATTTCTATCTTTTTACTGAATTTTTCCGACGCATCCCGACGCATTTTTGGCGGGATATTGATAATTAGTGTTTCTATGTCGTGAAGAAAGGATTCTATTTCTCCCTCTACCTTTTCTTCCGAAAGGGAAATCAAAAAAGGTTTGATGCCGGCTTCTCGAAGCGTTTTAATTTTTTCAGCAGAAGTGGTGGTGCCGTGCACGGTATATCCTTTTTCAAGCACTATTTTTGCCAGTGGAAACCCCAGCCAGCCACAACCCAAAATACCAATATTATTCGTCATCCCCTTCTGTTTCTGTTTGTGATATTTCAGAGATTAACGTTTTTAAATCAATCGTTTTCTGAAGAATAACAGCATCTGTCATGATAAATGGTTTGGGCATACTGTTCTTAGCCCGCGGCGGGATACTAAATTGTTCATTTTCCAAAAGATCCATAGAAATTTCCTGAAGCATAATAGGGATATCCGCATCTCTGGCAATGCTATAGGAAACCTGCAGGCTGTCCCCATCAGACACATAGTAGCTTAAAATGGCATTGCTTCTTCGGTTTTGTAAAACGTGGGATTCGTCCTCTTCTTTAGGTACAGGAATTCCGTTAAGAACAAAATTATGGAACACAGCCGTGGTATCTGCATAGAGGGTTATCCTGTTTACGGTTCGTTGTGGCGTAATGGTAAACGAAATATGCCTCAAATCCCCGTCAATACTGTCTTTTTGTAGAGTAATTTGAGGCAAGGGAATATTTTTTTGCGGGGCTTCTGCAGCAAAAGTATAGCCGGTGCCATATTTGCTGCTTGCTACATTGGTGATATATTTAGAAGCGGCTTCGGGCTTTTCACCAAGATAATTTTTGGTCCACGCATCCAGTTTCTTATCATAGGTCGCCCAGTAATTCTGTTGGGTATCTGCATTGTGGAAATAGACCAGACTATTGGGGTTCTGTCTTTTTTCAGAGATCGAAGAATTGAAATGGGCAGTTACCAGTAAAGTAATCCCTAAAATGAGGAATATAAAACTAAAGGTATTTTTCTGCGAAAAAGAGGCAAGAATGGGAATCAAAAGACCAAATATCAAAACGGTAAATATACCACTAACCACGAGCATACTTAATCCCAGGCCCACCGGGAAGAACTTGACAAGGGGAACAAGAATAAAGATGGCAGGTGCGCCCAGCAACAATAAAATTACCCAATTGGGTTTTTCCAAACGGATGAGCAAGAATACCGAAAGGAGTCCGAAAAACACAGGAATGATAAAATAAGCACCACCTTTTAAGTAAATCGCCACTAGTATATTGATAACAATCCACAGAAAAAGAGGGGCAATGGCAAGGTTAACCGGGCGTTCCTTGCGATGGAATTTCCCATAAAACCTAAAGGTAATCGCGAGTGTCAATGCCACAAAAGCGGCAATGTAGAGATGCCCGTTATAGGTAAAACCATGCTGGATTTCCAGATACTGCGGATAGATTTTCAACAATAATTTCCACCCAAAAAAACAAAGCAATCCGCTAACAAGAATGGAAGACAGCAAGGGTACAAACCCCATGAATATTTCCCTTCTGATCAGTTTTCTTTTAGAAATACCATAGAGAACGAGACCAATCAATAGCAACGAAGCCAATAGGATCATCGGCATTATCCACGAAAAAGGATAGGCCACCATTTTAATAATCGGGAAGTTAAAGTAGACTTTGTCTTGTTCAGCTTTAAGCGCATTTAAATCGGCATTGGCAAAGTGGGTCAACATCGCCATGGCATTGCTGCCCTGATGTTCCAGCGTATTCCTGTCCAGGTTTTCATAAGTGTCGTTTGCCGTGTGGTAGTCAAAATGATTATCAATAAATGCAAAAAAGAAACTGTCGATATCGCCTTCTTCCCTAAAAATGGTGGAATCTGTATCATTGGGGAGCAGTTTATAAACGCTATACATTAGCGAAGTAGCAACCGGGTGGGAGGGATTTGCTTTGATAAATTCCCTGACAAGGGTAGCATTGCCGCCATTGGTTTCCAAAATCATATTTGCCGGGCCACCGCTGCCACGTGCTTCAAAGTTGATGACCAAGCCTACATCTTTTGCCCACGGATGCTCTTCCACAAAAAGTTTTGCGCCCATCAAACCAATTTCTTCCGCATCTGAAAAAAGGAGGATAATATCGTTTTCAGGAATTGTTTGCGTGGCTAAAAAAGCCCTCATTGCCTCTAAGATGGCAACAATCCCTGAGCCAGCATCACTGGCGCCGTAAGAAGCGGTATGCGGGGCACTGTCATAATGTGCGAGCAGCAAAAGTGCTTTGCCGTTGCCACTGCCTTTTAAACGTGTAACGATATTTTTTGGCTTTGCCAGGACATTCCACTTTTTGTTGAGGGTAAACCCTTCCTGCACATGGGTTTCCAGGCCTAAGAGTTCGAGTTGCGTGATTAGATAATCCCTTACTTCGGCGTGTGCAGGGCTGCCAATGTAATGAGGCTTTTCAGAAATTGTTTTTAAGTGCACGAGTGCACGGGCAGAAGAAAATTCGGTTTCAGGAGTGGATGCATCGGTAATTTTAAAAGGCATCAGGGATTTAAAACTTAAATAGACCAAACCAATAATTAAAATAAATGCGAGGCTGGTGGAGATATTGGTAAGCTTCATTTGTTATAAAGTGTTGTGGTTATTTATTTAGAATATACTGAAAATCAGCTGTATTTCTTTGGAAAGAGGTGCTGCTATTTCAATACCTAAATATAAGCTTTTTCCTTTAAGAAAAATTTTGAATTTTTTTACGTATATTAACTGCTCACTTAAAATCTTTCAGCTATGGGTATCAAAAGTTTCCAGGGAAAGTTTGTCGGTCAAGATAAATCCCCATCCGAAAACATAAGAGTTTGCGACTTCATGTCCACAACACTAACTACCTTTCGTCCTGAACAAACCATTCCGGAAGTGATAGAAGTATTGATAAAAAACCGCATTTCAGGTGGTCCTGTAGTCAATGAAAGACACGAATTAGTGGGGGTTATTTCTGAAGGGGATTGCATCAAGCAACTTTCCGACAGCCAGTATTATAACATGCCCATTGAAAACATTCGTGTGGAAGATTGTATGGTAAAAGACGTAGAAACCATTGACGGTAATTGTACCATTTTTGATGCCGCTAAATTGTTTTTAAATGCCAAAAGAAGACGTTTCCCCATTGTGGATGACAGAAAGCTGGTGGGAATGATCAGTCAGAAAGATATATTGAAGGCTTCACTGCAGATGAATGCGCAAACCTGGGACAGGAATAGATAAGTGGTCAGAAGCAGTGCTCAGTAGTAATGTTCCGTATTTCTGCGAAAATCTGCGAATTCTGCGGGAAACTTACCTGTTCATTTTAGCAATATACTACTAATCTCCCTATAGACCCTTTCGGGAGGAGTGGGAGTGAAAACAGAGGCAACAGTATCCACAAAAACTAGGATCAACCGCAAGGGGCGCAAAGAAATACGCAACGAACGCAAAGAATTTTCTCATAAATTACTGATCAGTGGTCAGTTCAGCGTTCAGAAGTTTATATTTTATTTTGTCCTCTTTTTTCCAGTTCTTCTTTCATTTTTTTTCTTGTGGCCATATTAGGGAGCATGATGGCAAAGAACAAGACAAGGATAATCAATTGGGGTGGTTGTGGCTCCCAGGTTCCTGTTACCATGGTATAAAGCATAAAGATGGCATACAATGCCAAAAGCACAAAAGAAACAAATAAGACAGATGTAGCCGATTTCAATTTGGCTTTCAGGGTTTCTGTGTCC
This sequence comes from Planktosalinus sp., assembly GCA_041748455.1. Classification (GTDB taxonomy): domain Bacteria; phylum Bacteroidota; class Bacteroidia; order Flavobacteriales; family Flavobacteriaceae; genus Planktosalinus. The sequence continues at coordinate 11,530 of JBGTDF010000082.1, read as the reverse complement.
ATGTTTTCAATTACTTCTTTTTTCATAGGTTAAAATTTATGCATTGTACCTCTATTGTTTTTTCACCAAAGCAAAAAAATCATTCTCCAGCGGCAGGTAACCCTGGTCATACACAAAATAATATACGGTCCCGGCTTTGGTCGTATAAATGCTTGTGAAAACAGTAAAATCAAATCCATTGGCCAGTAGTTTATCCCTGGTGGTTTTGGTTTTTTCTTCCGGGTTCATAGATTCCAGGATGCGGTAATTTTTACGCAAGGCGTTGTTGATATTTCGCACCAGGTTCTTGCTGTCTTTGTTGAATTTATTGTTATAGGTATTGCGGCAGGCATCACTGCAAAATTTCTTGTCTATACGGCCGCGCACTGTATGACCACATTCCAAACATTTTTTTTCCATAAGATTTAATTCTTGTGGGGGAGTTGTATAAAGATAGGAAAAGTTTTTTATAAGGAAACAGGTTAGATATCAATCCAGCCGATCTTTTTTAGCCTGCAATAATCTTCTTAATCAAAACGATTTGTCCCAAATGGTAATAGCAATGCTCGATCATCGCATCGATGTTGCGTTGGTAGGTGCCATATTTTACATCCGTGAAAACTTCGTTTAGCTTCTCGTCGGGCATTTGTTCCACCAGCGAAGCAAATTCTTCAGCATCCTTCCAAAAGGTGTTCAGGAATGCTTCCCAGTCAGATTGCGATGCCAGAGGCGGAAAATCAAAACTGTATTTGTCTTTGATGTCGAGCGCACCGCCCTTAAAGACGACATTCAGCCCTTTAATGTAGTAGTGCACGTGCTGCGCCAGTATGGCGATGGTGTTTAAAGTGCTGACCTTGTTGGTTGCAATTTCGAGTGGCAAGTCAGCTAACTGGTCTTTGTAATTGGTATTGGCAATAAAAGTACCGTTAAGGATAACTTCGCGGAAACGATTTGCAAGGTGTTTGGCGTTCTTCATTGTTTATTTATATTTTCATACAATATAGTATCTAAAGTACCACTTTCCCCTAAAACATCCAAGGGCATAACCGCCTGCAAAAGATGAACCTATTTTTGGTATCTTTGATACAACAGTACAGGTTTCTAAACCGTTGCCTGTGTCATAACTAAACTAAAACTGAAAACACACCATTATGCTCACACTAATTAAAAAAACTGTTGCCGCCTCCCTGGTAGCGATGACCTTTATTTTTGTTTCCTGTGCGGAAAAGAAAAAGGAAGAAGAAAAAAAAGACCAAAGCGCCGAACTACTGGAATGGCTGGACTCCAATTATGAAGAAATGCTGCAAAGAAGTCCTATCCAACTCACTATGCAGGGCAGAAAAGACCACTATGACAAGGTCGATGACCTTAGCGAAGAAGCCCAGGACGAATTGCTGGAATGGTATGGAGCCACTGTCTCTGATCTAAAGGATACCTTTGATTATGAGGCCCTTTCTGATGATGAGAAAATCTCTTATGATCTTTGGGTTTACCAATATGAAGAGATGATGGCAGGCAAAGAATTCCGCAATATGGGGTATGTATTTCACCAGATGGGCGGGGTGCACACCTTTTTTCCAAGTTTTATGATCAACTTTCATAAAGTGGACAGCCTTTCCGATATGCGTGCCTATATCTCCAGAATTGAGCAGTCTGAACGCGCGATGGGCCAGTTAGTGGACCTTGCCGAAAAACAAGCCGCAGAAGGTATATTACCTCCTGCATTTACGTTTGAAACGGTGCTGACACAATGCAAAGCATTGGTCACCGGCCAACCATTTACCCAAACCGGCGAAAGTGCCTTGTGGGCAGATATGAACTCTAAAATAGATGCGCTGCTTGCAAGTGGGGACATTGACGAAACGGAGGCGACCACCTTGCGCGACGATTCCAAAAATGCATTGACTGATCATTTTAAACCCGGCTATGACCGCCTTATAGGCTGGCTGGAAACCGAAATGGCAAATGCCGAAGCTACACCCACTGGGGTAAGCAGGCATCCCAATGGCGAAGCTTATTATAATCATGCTTTAAAAATTTCCACCACCACAAACCTTACTGCAGATGAGGTACACAACATTGGTTTAAGCGAAGTAAAAAGGCTTCAGGAAGAAATGATTGCCATTAAGGACAAAGTAGGATTTGAAGGTACACTGCAGGAGTTTTTTGCTTTTGTGAACAGCGATGCACAGTTTTTCTTTCCGAATACAGAGGAAGGCCGTCAAGGCTACCTAGATGAATCCACCAAATACCTCGATGCCATATCAAAAAAACTGCCGGATTACTTTGGGATTTTGCCCAAAGCAGAACTCGTGGTAAGACGTGTGGAATCTTTCCGTGAGCAGGATGGCGCACCACAACATTATTTCCCCGGAACGCCCGATGGTTCCAGAGCAGGTATTTACTATGTGCATTTGTCTGATATGAGTTCGATGGACAAAACCACCCTCGAGGGCGTTGCCTATCACGAGGGCAATCCCGGTCACCATATGCAGATTTCCATTGCGCAGGAACTCGAGTCTGTGCCCAAGTTCAGAACCCAGGCAGGGTATACTGCTTATTCGGAAGGCTGGGCGTTATATGCAGAATTACTTGCCAAAGAAATGGGAGGTTATGAAAACCCTTATTATGATTTTGGACGTCTTGTAAATGAAATATGGAGGGCAATTCGCTTAGTAGTTGATACCGGTTTGCATACCAAAGGCTGGACAGAAGCAGATGCCATCGCTTATTTTACCGAAAACTCCTCCATCTCCCAGGGCGCCATCAAAGCCGAAGTACAACGCTATATGGTAATTCCCGGTCAGGCTACTGCTTATAAAATAGGGATGCTCAAGATACAGGAACTGCGCAAAAGAGCAGAAACCGAACTTGGCGATGCATTTGACATCAAAGGCTTTCACGATACTATCTTAGGAGGAGGTGCGATGCCTTTGGAAATCCTGGAACGACGTGTGGATCAGTGGATCGCTTCTCAAAAGAATGCGGCATAAAGATTTATAAAGTAATTAAAAGAATTAACCCTTCCGGATCTTTTGTTTTTGGGAGGGTTTTTTTTATTGTTTCACTTCTCCGTCGAAGGCTGGCTGGCTTAGGCCCCCGACGCTTCGGGGTTCCGGGTGAGCGGGTAGAAGCCATAGTTTATGAGCCGATGTTACCACACGTTTTTTTAGTATTAGTTCTCAAAATCAATAATTACAGAATCTTTTACTTTCATATAAATAAGATTGTCATTATGATTCCCTTTAATTTATCTGATTTTGCTTTTAAAAAGAGAAAACCGATGCTTGTAACTGTCCAAATTATACCAATAACTAAAGTCAGAAGTAAAATTAGATGATGAACTCCAGGGGCATGAATATATGGGTGTCCAATTATGGCGAAGGCTAATCCTGCAATTCCAAATCCTAGTCCGTAATATAGTAATGAAATTAAAATTCCCTTTTTCATTTTATCCGCTAAAAGTTTCTGTCGGTAAGTTGAGGCAAACGATTGCTGAAATAATATGAATTCCGAGAATGATATGAGTCCAATTGGATTTTTTACAAATCAGAATCCCATACATTGGAACATGGATTACAGCAAGAATTATAGCTAAGATTCCAATTTGATTATTCAGAACGCTTATTATCATCGAGTATGGATAAATTATTTTAGCTGGCCAGAAAAATCCGTGTCCGCCACCCATTGATAGCAATGTAAATGCTAAAATCAGAATGGTTATTAATGCTATGACGATTGCTTTTTTCAAATGTGTGGTAACAAATATATATAAACAATACACAAAGACCCTTGAGAAATACGTTGGTTTAAATTACACTATAAATAACAACACTTCCAAAGAGAAACGAAAATGGCGATAGCAGACGGAAATAAAGCGGTTTTAGAATTTCTGCACACTGCAGCGAAAAATAATGGTGCAGCTTTCTGGGGACCACATATAAAATCAGTGCAGTCACGAGCATAAACCAACCCAAAATGTTTAGGGCATCCGGGTATTTTGACAAATCTGCATAAAGAATTATGGCAATGGCAATAAGGAGTCTTATTGTTATTTCGCCATAATTTATTAAGTTGGTACTCCCGGCTTTTCTTAAGATTTCCCTTGCTTTAAGCGGTTTAAACAGCATAATAACTCCTGCTGTAATAATGAAAACCCCGAAGAGAATGATTAGCCATTTAGAGAGTAACATCATTAGTTTCCTGCTCTATTAATGCGCCTTACTTGACTTATTCCCTAGTGCCAGTTTTCCTCCCAGCCACGCCATGGGAATGTAAGCCAAAACAAGGTCTGTTATGTTGTACCAAAGTGGAGCCGGCAACATATAGACTGCGCCTATTCCGCCTAAAAGAAACACAACCCCTATGGCAATGGCGAACTTCATTTTGTGGGTTGCGGCAAGTTTTGCTGCTATAAATGCACCTGCCAATGTGCCCAGCGCATGGGCCAGAAAGGGCATTAGAAAATGTTTGGGGGCAAAGAGGTGCATGCCTTCTTTTAAACCTTCGGTAGTCGTGACATCCACACCTTCAGGCGGGGCAATCACAGAACCGCTGTAATAGATGATAAGCATATTGATGGTGCCGCCGGCTACAATACCTGCGATCACGGCCAGGATATTCCTTACAATAGGGTGCATATTTTTTGGTTTTTGGTTGGTTTTATAAAATTACTCTTTTTATCAATTGCAACCAAAATATTTATAACACCCTAGACCACAGTATGTAGTATAAAAATCAAAACCCAGCTTATTCTTCCGGCACATTATCGCCACTACCATCTTCCAGCATCTTGTATTTTTTCTGCTTTGCTTTCCAGCGGTCCATGGCATATTTCTGCATATCTTCCACCTGGTCTTTTTCGTCGACAATCTCAAAGCCCAGAAGGGTTTCTATAATGTCTTCGAGGGTGGCGATACCTGCCATTCCGCCATATTCGTCAGAGATGAGCGATATTTGTTCTTTCCTGTTGAGCAATTCTTCCCAGGCATTGAATAGGGTTGTTTTTTGCGAAAAGGTCACAATATTCCTGCGGATGTCTTTTAATTTGAGATCAAACTGGTCTTCTGCCAGCTTTTCAAACACGAGTTCGCGAAATACATAGCCCGTAACATTGTCCCTGTTGCCCTCATAAATAGGGATTCGTGAAAAGTGAAGGAAGTCTTTGTTCTTTAGAAATTCCTGAAGGGTCATATCTTCTTTGGCAATAACCACCACGATGCGAGGGGTCATAATCTCAGAAATTTGTATGCTCTTTAAACGTATTAAATTCTGGATAATCTTGTTTTCCTTATCGGCAAAAATACCTTCCTGCGTACCAATGCTCGCAAGAACCGATATTTCTTCCCTGCTGGTGGTAAGTTCCTTTTCCTTTCTGGACAAAGCACGTGTCAAAACCGCAGAAACGACCACCAACGGATAGGTGATAAACATCATAATGCGTATGGTTTTTGCCGTAGTGCCCAACAATTCCCGGCTGTAATTGGCACCAAGGGTTTTTGGGATGATTTCGGTAAGCACAAGTATAAGTATGGTCAATACCGCAGAAACAATACCAAAATAGGCATCGCCAAATACAATAGTGGCCTGTGCTCCCACACCCGCGGCACCCACGGTATGGGCAACAGTGTTTAAAGATAATATAGCTGAAAGGGGCTTGTCTATATCTTCTTTATATTTAAGCAAGGTACCGGCGCTTGCAACGCCCTGATCCTTTTTAGCTTTTAAATAAGAAACGGGTGTGGATAATAATGCGGCTTCAACAATGGAACAAATAAAGGAGGTAATTAATGCAGTAAATAAATAAACTAATAAAAGTGTCATTTAAAAGTTAAGGTCTTGGTTGAAGGAACAAATTTATAATAAAATACGGTCCTACATACAATATTGTGTAAAGAGGGCATTTTTTTAACAAATTTTAAAATACAATCTGTTTTTTAAAGGAGGGAAACTAATTTTAAATGTGTCATACAACCATAAATAGCCGTTAATTTACTGGAAACAAATAAGGTATGCCCGACAGTGATTTTGTGTTTTTTGGTGGTTGTTGTTGTAATTTTTGTCGCCCTTGGTAAGATATTTCTTGTATTTTTTGGTTGTATGAAATCCCTATTTTTGATGGAATCATTGAAAATCAGATCAAGGTTTTTTTAAAACAACGGCTGCTTAAAACGTGTTCATATTGCCCATATCTGGGAATGGGGATATAGCCGTGTTTTTGATAGAGGGCGATGGCTTCGGGATACTTGACGCCTGTTTCCAATACAGTAGCTTCATAGTTTAATTCACGTGCCCAAAGCTCGAGTTCGTTTAGGATTTTTGTGGCAATTCCCTCGCCTCTGCAATCGGGTGAGACAAACATACGCTTGACTTCCGCTGTTTGGTCATCAAAGTGTTTGATAGCACCACAACCCACTGCGACTTGATTTTTGTATGCTACTACGACGTGACGGATATGGTCAATTTTGTTGTATTGGGCGTGGAAGAGATGTTCTTCCCCATCCCTGTATTTCAAGTCCCGGTCGAGTAATTGTACCAGCGAAACAAAGTTGCTGTTTGCTGAGGTGGTTCTTTCGATAGAAATCATAATCTAATTGGTATAAATCAGCCGGTAAACCAATATTAAAATTGCAACAAGCACTATAGTGGTATAGATTTGCTTGTTGTATTTGGCCAGCCAGTTGGGTAAAAAAATATCAAAATTCTCCTTTTGTGAGCCGGAATATTTTCTCGCTAGCAGCGTTATTGGACAAACTGCCTTAAAAATAAGTAAAATCAAGCCTTCCAGCACTATTAAGCCTAAACAAATCCATACCCATTTGTCTATTTTATTGGCAAGCACCGCATAGAGCAAATAAAAAATAACCACATTGAAAAACACCCAAATCAGGGTGTGGACCAATTTGATTAGATTGAGTTTTAAGGAATCGTTCATTTGCCGGCCAAGAAAACAACGTATAAATTTACTTAAAAATCAGCTATTATTTCCATCTTTTGGAACGATTGGTGAATTTTAAATTTACGCTATGGACTAAGCTTCATGAAAGGGCACCCGGTTCTTTTCTAAAAAATCTTTGATGATATCCACCCGTATACATTGCCCCAAATGAAAAAAAGCATAGTCATTGATTATCTTTTTTTCGCCATTAATTAGCAATTCTTTGTCTTCTATGTCAAACCCCAGATGCAGGTGTTTTGTGCTTTGCTGCATGCCGTACACAATACCGTTTTCGTCAAAAAGGGGTCCGCCGCTTTGTCCTCTTAAACCGGGCGTGCTCATCTCAATGCCCATTATTTCGTTGTTTTCTGCTATGTTTCGGGTGATGATACCATCTATCGGGAAAATGGGGACCACCGCTCTTTTGGTGGCATCAAATTGAATATCGTCCTGTGCCTCCTCATATTTGAAGTTATTAAACTCAGGAAACGGAAACCCCAAACGGCATAAGTATTTTCCCTGTTCTATTTTTGATGTGTCTTTTAAGAACCGTGCATAACCCTCGTATTTAATTTCATTAAAACCTTTTAACTGAACAATGGCAAGATCATATCTGGAATGTTGTTTTACGGTGATTTGATCAAAGCGGTCCACGCTGCCCATAAAACTGTTTTTAATTTGAACGGTGGTGTCTTTTTTATAGTTGTATTTTAATTCCAGCTCGTTCCGGTTTTTTTCAAAAGAATTATCTTTTGGCAGCAGGGACATTTCTGCTTTAAAATCAGAATACCGCTTGTTTTTCTGGTCAGAAGCGATAATAAGTTGGGAAACGTGTTTGCAGGTTACTGCTGTTTCCATTTCGTTTACAAAAAATAGTGTGGATAACCCGGGATCAATTTGTTTACTGCCATATGCACGGGTGATGGTTTGCATAGGGCGCGTGAATTTTGTGACTTCCTTGATGGCATTGACAAACATGGATTTTATTTTTTCTTGTTCCTTTTGTTGTAATTTTTGTCGCCTTTGGTGAGGGGTTTCTTGTATTTTTTTGCAATTTCCCTACGGTAAGACCCCCCGAGGTTTTCTTTCAGGTTTTTCTCCTTTTTCTCGTGAAATGCAGGTCCCGGTGCATCTTCATCGTTTTTGTTGCGTTTGTTTGGGTTGTTGATTTCTTTTATCACCGGGCGTTCCTCATAGGTGAGTTGTTTCGAAATTTCCACACCTTCCGGCAACGGCAACCGGGGAACCTGCATATCCATTAAATTCTCAATGGTATCGAGGCTTTGTTCTTCTGCAGGGGTTGTTAATACTATGGAATTACCCTTACGCTCGGCACGACCGGTACGGCCAATGCGGTGTATGTAGTTTTCCGGGTACTCGGGGGTGTCCATATTGATAACGTGCGAGATATTGTCAAAATCGAGACCGCGCGCCATCACATCTGTTGCAATTAGAATACGGTTTTCCCCGGCTTCAAACTGCCGTATGCTGCGTATACGGTAGTTCTGGGTCTTATTGGAGTGGATCACGCACAACTCTTCCTTGAAGTGTTCGTCCAGGATTTCAAACAGCATATCTGCTGTCTTTTTGTTTTTTACGAAAAGCAATATTTTGGAAAAGGTATCCCGGTCTGCTAGTAATTCGAGTACCAGATTTGCTTTCGTATAGAAATTAGGGACCAGGTAAACGGTTTGCTCTATATTTTTTAAAGGTTCGCCACTTAATGCGACAGATATTTTCTCAGGACTTTTAAAGAAAACCGAAAGCAATTCTTCCACATCTTCTGTCATGGTGGCTGAGAAGAGAATGTTCTGGCGTTGTTTGGGCAATATATCAAAAATATTCACGAGTTGATGCCTAAAACCCAGGTCCAGCATCACATCTACCTCATCAATGACCAGTTTTTGAATGGATTTTAACTGCAGCACTCGGCTTACCGCGAGGTCGTATAACCTTCCCGGGGTTGCGACAATCACATCCTGGCCTTCGGCTACGGCTTTTTTCTGGGTGTTGATATTGGTGCCGCCATACACGCCAAGGACGCGTACGTTGGTGTATTTGGCAAGCTTTTGCGTTTCTTCCACCACCTGCAAAACGAGTTCGCGTGTGGGCACAAGCACCAATACTCTGGGGTTTTCCTGGGTAGAGTAAGGTAGCATGCGCAAAATGGGCAGCATATAGGCAAAAGTTTTTCCTGTACCTGTTTGCGCAATACCCACCATATCCCTGCCTGACATCACCACGGGAAAAGCTTTCTCCTGAATGGGGGTTGGGGTATCAAAGCCCAGATCGCTTATGGCATTGAACAATGGTGTAGTAAGGTTTAAATCTTCAAAAGTCACGGCAGTATGTTTTTATGGGTGCAAAGGTACGCTTATTTTAGATTTAGGAATCCGGTAACAGCGTTTGTGTTTATTTTTAGGTATTTTTGAAAATTCAATTGAATATAAATAATAAGTTTACCGCTTTCGCGGAAAAAAATATGAAAAAGATTTTAGCATTTGCAGGTTCCAACAGTAGTGTATCCATTAATCATGCTTTGGTGTCTTTTGCGGCATCCCAAATTTCTTCCCACGAAGTGAAGGTTATCCGGCTAACGGACTTTCCCCTGGAGATATTCAGTGAAGATATTGAAAAGGAAAAAGGCTATTCTGTAGACCTGCGCTTATTGCTTAACGAAATAAAAGCGGCAGACGGCTTGCTTATTTCCGTGAATGAGCACAATGGGGGCACATCGGCTTTTTTTAAAAATGTGCTGGACTGGTTGTCACGTTTGGAATATAAATTTCTTGCCGGAAAGAAAATACTTCTTATGAGCACTTCCAATGGAAAACGCGGTGCAGCATCGTCTTTGGAATATGTAAAAAACACCATACCCCGCTTTGATGGCGAAGTGGTGGAAAGTTTCAGCTTTCCGTCTTTTTCCGAAAACTTTTCATTGGAAGAAAACACGATTACTAATGAACTGCTCCTGCCGGGATTCATCGATGTGCTTCAGAATTTTGAACATCAAATTAGTTTGTAATTGCGGGTTGTAAAACAATTTACATTAGAGGATACGGCGCTTTTTAAAAGCCAAATACTGCATTGGTCACAACAGTTTGAAGAAGTTGTTTGGCTTGATTCCAATACCGGTGCATCCTTCGGAAATCCTGCATACTCCCGTTATGACGGCATACTTGCTGTAGATGCCCTTACCGCCATAAAAACCGACTATCACCAAGCATTTGAAAAGCTTGAGGAATATCGTAAAATAACCGGTGATTGGATATTTGGCTATCTCACCTATGATCTCAAGAACGATGTGGAAAATCTTTCTTCCGAAAATCATGACCAATTGCAATTTCCCGACCTGTATTTCTTTCAGCCGAAGAAATTATTCCTGCTGAAAGGGAATGTTTTGGAAATGCGTTATCTGAATTTTGTGGCAGACGAAATGGAGGAAGACCTGGAAACCATTAAAAATTACGAACAAAAAGAAATCCAACCAATTGTTTTACCTAAAAACAGTATTACTGCCAGAACCCCTAAGGAACCCTATCTGGAAAAAGTACAACAAATGCTGGCTTACATTCAGCAGGGCGATATCTATGAAGCCAATTTCTGCCAGGAATTTTATGCGGAAAATGCGTTGATACAACCCTTGGAAGTATTTGAAAAGCTGAACGCTATTTCCCGGGCACCTTTTGCAGCATTTGTCAAGCTGGAGTCTAAATATTTACTATGTGCTTCGCCGGAACGTTACCTCCAAAAAGACGGAACCAAAGTTATTTCACAACCCATTAAAGGTACCATGCAACGCTCGCAGGATCCTGAAGAAGACAAACGTCTTGCACAAACACTTTTCAACGACCCTAAAGAACGCTCTGAAAACATTATGATTACAGACCTCGTTCGCAACGATTTGTCCCGCACCGCCACAAGAGGTAGTGTGCAGGTGGACGAACTTTGTGGGTTGTATTCGTTTATGCAGGTACACCAATTGATTTCCACTATTAGCGCAACAGTTCTTCCGGAAACCAGTCCTTTACAGCTACTTAAAACCACTTTTCCTATGGGGAGTATGACCGGTGCGCCTAAGTGCAGTGCCATGAAAATAATAGAGGAACTGGAAGATGCCAAACGCGGGGTGTACAGTGGTGCCGTGGGCTATTTTACACCAAAGGCGGATTTTGATTTTAATGTAGTTATTCGCAGCATCCTTTACAACGCAGCCCAAAAGTATGTAAGTTTTTCCGTGGGGAGTGCTATCACTTCTTTGTCAGTACCGGAGAAGGAATATGAAGAATGTCTTTTAAAAGCCAAGGCAATGCGGGAAGTGCTTTTGTAAAAACCCTATACTATTTTTTCGCATAAGCGAAACAAGTATCGGTCGTTTGGCTTTTTAGAAAACTACCTATATTTGCATATACATTAAAAATCATGGAATACCGGCAAACCGAATTTAAAGACCTCATCGTCTGCAAGCCAAAACTTTTTGAAGATGAACGCGGCTATTTTTTTGAATCGTTCAATGCAGCTAACTTTGCATCCCATACAGGTCTGAAGCCTAAGTTTGTACAAGACAACCAGTCTATGTCTTTCTATGGCGTTATTCGTGGTCTGCACTTGCAG
>JBGTDF010000081.1:0-4846 GCA_041748455.1 Planktosalinus sp. | reverse complement strand
GGTTTGTAAAGGATACCTAAATAATAGCCTAATGGCATTACAAAAATCCAAGGTATTAAGGGATATGCGTTATAAATGTTACTTTTTTCAGTAAGTTGAATAGAGCCTTCAATATGTAATAATTTCCAAAAATTACCCATTTGCCCACCTGTAAAGCCATCCAATGCATTGTGTCCAAAAATTACAAGTAAACACAGCGGTATCATTATCTTTTTTGGGACATGGATAAACAACGCCAGAAACAACATAGAAGCACCTAAAAGCCAAATGACCTGAAAAATAATAGAGTCGAAGTTGAACTGAAACCGCCATCCAAAGGATATGATAATAATTTCCACAAATATTAACCACAAACCACGTTTTAACAGCCATTTGCTAACAGCATTTTTACCGATTTTTTGTTCCACAAAAAAGGCAGAAGTACCGGCCAGCAGCACAAATACCGGCGCACAAAAATGGGTAATAAAGCGCGTAAAAAAGATCCAGAAGTTGGTTTGGTCAATATTAGTAGGGTCAAAATAAAAATAATCATAATGAAAATAGGCCCGCACGTGGTCTAAAGCCATTAAGACAATGACAAACCCTTTTAAAAAATCAATGGACTGGATACGGCTGGTTTTTAAAGTCATATAGTTCTAAGTTTTTTCATCAATTCTTTAGCATAGAAATTTTTGGTGTTGGTGAATTTTTTGAATAAGTTCCTTGCCAACATGCGTATTTCCATATGCCATTTTCTTTTAAAAATATGGCTGTGTACAAAAATTCGGCAACATATTCTCCGTCAAAATATGCTTTGGATCGTCCTTTGATTATGCCGAACTCGCCATAGATTCTTATTTTTTGATCAAAGAATTCGAAAGTGGCCTTTTCCAATAGTTTAAGTTGGTCAATGTCTACAAATAATTCCTCCATTGTCTGACTGCTACTATCCGTATTAATGGTTAAATAATTGTCAGAAACATCTGTTTTAAAATAGTCATAATCATTTGAAAATGTTGTGTTTGCCCACATTTTGGTGAAAGCGGTTTCAAGTTCTTTTTTTGAGTTTTCAGAAGCACTCGTTTGTGCGGATAAGTGATTTATGCTTATGAAAGCGATGACGATACATACTATTGAAGTTTTCATTTTATAAGGTTTTACTATTAATCCATTTATAAAAGCATCAGTTAAGACTGTTATTATTTTACATCGTTAAAGTAAGCCCACCGTCTGCTGTAAGTGTGGTTCCAGTGATATAGCTTGCTTCCTCTGAACAAAGGAATAGTATGGTCTTTGCCATTTCTTCCGGAAGTCCTGCGCGTCTCAAATGTACAGTTGGCAACAAATTTTTATCATACAAGTCATCACCAACAATCCCTCGCAATCGCTGGTGCATGGGAGTCACTATTGCTCCCGGACACAACAAGTTAACGCGTATACCTTGTGATGCAAGTTCGGCAGATACACTTGTTGTTAAGCCTATCAACCCATGTTTTGAAGCGACATAAGCCGACCCTGTTGGAAAACCAAGAAATGAATTGACAGAACCAACATTTACGATCGCACCACCGTGGCCTAATTTCAACATCGCTCTGGCCTCATATTTCATAGAGAGAAATACGCCTTTTAAATTGATGTCCAGAACCTGGTCCCAATCGTCTTCTTCAAGGTCAGTAACCATGTTAAGTTGACCTTCTATACCTGCATTATTTATTGTAAAATCCAATCGACCGAATACTTTCAACGTATGTGCAACCATGTGTTCGACGCTTTTTGCATCAGAAACGTCTGTTTTGATTGCCGAAGCTTTTCCGCCTTTTGCTTCTATAGAAGCGACCAGGCTGTCCAATTCTTCTTTTCGGCGTGCTGCAACCACGACACTTGCGCCTTTTTCAGCGAATGCTTCTGCCGTTGCTCTTCCTATTCCACTACTTGCTCCGGTAATGAGTGCGACTTTGTTTTTCATTTTTTTTTTTGTTGTTTTATTGATTAATTAATGCTATTCACTTCAATCCAATAACCATGCGGGTCTTGAAAGAACACTTGTTGAATGCCATCAGGTCTTATGTTAATTTTATTAAGGTTTCCGGGGAAATCAGAGTATTCAATCTTCATCTCAGTCAGTTTCTGAACAAATGCATTAAAATTGGCAGTTGATAAGGCAAGGTGAATGGCCTTATTCGTTTTAATATCATCTTTCAAAACTGATAATAGGTGTAATTCCTTACCATCTCCCAATGACATCCATTTTACGTTTTTAGCTTCTGGGGGCAAAGGAATTATTTCCAAATTAAGAACGTCTGTGTAAAATTTAGCTGATACATTTACGTCTTTAACTGACAATGCTATATGATTAAAGGAAAGAGAGATCTCTTTTTTTTCTTGTCCATAAATAACATTAGAAATCTGAATTAAAATTAGAAGGATGATTAATTTTTTCATAGTTCATTTTTGTTTGTTAGTTCTTGTTTTAGTTTACGCACAACTTATGGTTCTGCCTGATGTCATATGCCTAGTTTTTAATTTTAAAAGGCTGTTTTTTCCCATAAGTCAAGCAACGCCATAACCATTCAAATGGACCAAACTGAAAATACCTGAGCCAAATGGGACTGGTGATCAATTGAAAAATCCAAATGCTAAACACTACATAATAAAGTTCATAGCGCTCTAACTGGCCGTACAGCCCAAAACCTAAAAACACAATTGACGTAATAATGCTGTGCATTAAATAATTAGACATCGCCATACGACCTACTGCCGCTAGTCCTTTTTGCAGAAATCTTAAAACACCAGATTTTATAAACAGCATAAATAAACCGATGTGACCTAGCGTAACAAATAGTCTTCCAATACTGTAGGTTTGCTTAGCTTCGTAAAATTTAAGCGGATCAAAATTACTTTTTGTTATCATCGTAGCCTCGTAATAATTCATGCTTAAACCAATGGCATAACCAATTACAGCTAGTATCAGATAGAACTTGATGCTGCGCTCACCATGCAGTATTCTCAGTTTAAAAAAAGCCATGCCCAAAAACATATAACTTAAAATATCCCATGCGCCATAGCGGTACTGGAACCACATTTGCATCCATTGAATTTCATTGGCTTTGTGTTTCATAATTTCAAAATAGTTGCCTTGCATACCGGCTATGTGATCTTGGATTTCGGCTGCTGTTTTTTTAGTGGATTTTTCTTCCCATTGTGTAATGACTTTCTCAGCTTTCTTATCGAGAGTGGCACCACTTTCTTTTATGAGCATCGCTTGTTCAGCTTCGATTTTGAGATTTTTATTCTTGTGATAATCGGAAATATCCCAGACTATTCCGATACAAATTAAAACACCGGCAATTATCAATAGATTTTTGAAGGCTAGGTTTCTAAACGGAAACAAAAAGAATCCGAATAGGGCATAGGCATATAAAATATCGCCATCCCAGAGAAATACCCACGAGTTGACCAAGCCAAACAACAAGAGCCAAACAATTCTGCGGTAATATACATCGGCCGTTGAAATGCCTGCTCCTTTATCAATAAGCCGCGATGTGAGCAAAATCACACCGGCACCGAAAAGGATGGTGAACAGTCCGCGCATGGTACCTTCAAAGAATAGTTCGTTGGCAAACCATACGCTAAAATTTAAACCTTCGGTATGGCCAAGCACACTGGGGTCTTCATAGGAGAATGGCAATCCCATTCCGTTGATATTCATCAATAAAATACCCAAAAGTGCAATCCCTCTGATCACATCCAGTGCATTGATGCGCACTTGATTTTTGGTTGGTTTTAATTCATTGCTGGTTAATGGTTCCATATTTTTTGGTTGGTTACCGCTTGTTAATTGGTAGTTTCGGCATCGGCAAGTTGCTTGGTATCCACATACTGCTGAAAGGCAATAATTTTTCCATCTTTCAAGGTCCATAAATGTGCCACTTGAGCATCTATGGATTTACCGGTTTTTTTGTATTTTCCGGTATAGCGTAGTGTAGCCAATACTTTGTCATTGCTCATTTCATGCAATTGAATATTGTTAAGTTTAAAATTATCCCATTCGGCACCAACACGTGCGAAAACACCATTCAGGACAGCATCCGGGCCGATGTATGGATTGCCGTCTGCATAAGCATTGCCTTCAGCTTCCATCCAGACAATGTTGGCATCCATAGCGCCCAAAACAGCAGGAATATCGCCTGCGGAAAAGGCTTTGTAGAGGCCGTCAATAACAGCGGTATTATGATTGGCCATATTTTCCTGACCAAAAGCGGTAAATGTTACTAGAATTACTAGAATTGTAACGAATTGTTTTTCAATTGTTTTCATAATTTAATTTTTAAAATGGTTAGTGATTATTTTAGTTTTTCAATACGATTCGAAAGCGGGCTTTGCCTGATTTTAAATGTTGTATTGCTTCATTAACCTTTGCCATGGGAAATTCTTCAGTAATCGGGTAAATGTCGTGACGAACACAGAATTCAAGCATGGTTTTGGTGAGCGCGGGACTTCCAAGCGGACTTCCTGCAACTGATTTTTCTCCGGTAAGCAATGTAAATGCCGGAATAGCCAGGGGTTCCAATACGGCTCCCACATTGTGAAATTTTCCTTTTGGAGCGAGAGCAACCAAATAAGCATTCCAGTCCAGGGTAACATTGGCAGTATTCAGGATAAAATTCAAGGTGCCGGCTATTTTTTCCAATGCTTTCGGGTTTGTTGAATCCACCACTTGAGTAGCTCCCATAGCTAAAATGGATTCTTTCTTGCTTGGATTGGAGCTAAAGGCAATCACCTCACAGCCCCATTTGTTAAGGAATTTAAGAGCCATATGTCCCAAGCCTCCGATTCCGATGACTCCTACTTTGTCAGTTGCTTTTAC
>JBGTDF010000080.1:0-4954 GCA_041748455.1 Planktosalinus sp. | reverse complement strand
GAAAAAATGGAATAATTGACCGGTTTTTTTTCTGTTGCCAAAGAATCTGTCAAAGAAGGGGTTTCCTTGATTTTGAAAGCGTCTGAAACCGTCGGGGTATATGGCCTTACCACATTGATTACTTCTGTGCCTATGGGATCCTGGGCAAAGATACATGCAGAAATAAATATAAATAATGCCGTGGTTTTGAATTTCAAGGTTTGTGAAATCATATATCTAATTAAAGTTAGTTTTGTTTGTAAAAAGTTTGTCCATCCTTTATTTGGATAGTGTGTATTTTATTTGCTATTGCCAATCCATCTTTTGAAGAATCTATTTGCATCTCCATATAAACCCGTTGGTTATTTTCAATTAATTCCTTTAAGGAATACTCTGAAATTGTTTTAAAATCATCCAGTGATATATATATTTCATCTACTTTCCCCGAAGGTGTTTTCACAAAGATTTTTGGTTTATCAAGCAGATCATTCCGCTTTAAAAACTCATATTTTCTTACTAATTCTTGTTGTGGTATGCTTAAACTGTCCTCAGAAGCAAGACGTTCTGCTGTTTCTTTATAAACACGCCTTCTGTCTTCACTTATAATTTGATAATTGGAAGCATCCAGCAAAACAAAGTACAAATCCCCTTTCAGTATATTTTCAGGTTCACTGCACGAAAAAAACAAAGAAAGAAATGCTAATGCAAAAACAGTTTTTAAATTAATCATTGCTTTCAATAGATGCATTTGTTTTGGCTTCTTGCGTTTTAATAGCATTTAATTCCAACTGTGCTTCAGTAACAATATCAGAAAATTCTGAAAAATTGGAAATCACACTTTCTAAAATGTATGTCGCCTGAAAGGAATCTTTTAAAGCATAAAAGTTTTTGGCCATCACAATCAAACCTTTGGCGCAATATCTCTTATACCCGGAATAGTCTTTTGCCAATTTCTGAACAGAGGCGTTGGATTCTGCAAACCTGCCTTCCTTATTTTTGAAATAAGCATCATAATAAAGAGCTTCTGCTGCCAGTTCGCCAGTGGCTATTTTTTGAACTTCTGCATAGGCGGTTTTTGCTTTTGCTTCCTGATTAGTTTTCATTGCAGAACGCGCTATAAATACCTGCGCATCACTTTTTACCTGATTGTCCATTTTTGCATTGGCAAGGACTTTTTCTGCATTGATCACGGTTTTGTTATAATCTTGTCTTTCATAATAGGATTTCATTAAATTAGATTGAGCAAAAATTATATTTTGCGGAAAATCTGCTTCTACCTCCAGGCGTTCCAAAACCGGAATGGCTTTTTGATAGTCTTTGTTTTCCAGATAAATCTGTGAAAGTCTCGCCAAAGCCTGCTCCGTAAATTCGTTACGTTGTTTTGAAATCACAAATTCATATTTGGCAATTGCTTTGTTCTTATCATTGTTTGAAAAGTATAATTGTGCCAGATAAAAATTTGCAGGGACACTGTTGACTCCATTAGGAAAATCTTTTACATATTTTTCAAATAAAGTAATGGCCTGACGACTGTCGTTTTGCAGATATCTGCTTTCCGCGGCATCAAAAGAAGCCTGATCCAGTTCGGCATCTGCTACTTCCACAAAATCCAATGTTCTTACCCAGGTAGCATAATCATCTACTTTGCCTTGATCTATATAAATAAACTTCGCTGATGACACAGCCTGCATAGCTTCCTGAGAAGCCGGGAAATCATTTGCTACCCTTTTAAAAACGCTTAGCGCCTCATCCGGTCTGTTGGTATTGTTTAGAATCAATCCCTTTTTCATCAATGCTTTTGGCACATAACTGCTCTTAGGCAAGGTGTTTATAAGTTTGTCATAAGCCTTTATGGCCTCGGCATTATTATTTAAAGCGCCGTAAGTGTTACCCAATTCATACAGGGCATCATCCCGGTAGCCTGATTTTGGGAAATTCCTATCAAAAGCAGCAAGTTCCTCTACTTTTGTATTTGCCCGGTCGACAAATCCATAGCTTATGGCTTTTTGATATGCTGCATAATCTGCATCAGGACCGCCTATGGCAATCACTTTATTATAGCTTTCCATAGCAGGCCAGTACTGGCTGGACACAAAATAACTGTCCCCAAGGCGCAGGTTTGCGTCTTTTTTTCTCGCATTGTCTATAGCAGGTTTTGCCAAAAACTGTTGGAAGGATGTTATGGCTTCACTGTATTTTTTTGTTTTAAAATAAGTATATGCAATACTGTAATCACTGTTTAAATCTTCAGGAGTGTTTCTGTTTTCCGGAAGTTGTTTAAACTGTTTAAACCCTATTAAAGCTTGTTCAAAATTATCGAGTTGGAAATCACTTTCTGCCTTCCAGTAGGTTGCACGGGCAGTAAATCGAGCATCGCGTGGTTCCTTTAAAGATTTTTCAAAAAGGGTTTTAGCCTCGCTGTAGTTGTTCTCATTATATAATTCCAATCCCCTGAAAAATGCCACTTTTTGAAGTGCAAGTTTATTTTCAAAACTTTTATTGTTTTCCAAAAGGTTTAATGCTTCTTTAAAATTTCGGGAGGTTATGTAAGAGTCAATCAACAAATCTTCAATTTCTGACTTGTTGTTGGTCTTGGGATATTTTTCCAAGTAGGAAGTCAAAACCTGAGGTACACTTGTGTATGCATTACCAATTTCATAACTCAGTTTTGCATAATTATAAAAAGCATCTTCCTGAATTTGGGCACTGAAATTCATTTCAGAGGCATTCTTAAATGCGTTTAAAGCTTGTTGTTTTTGGTTTTGCTTTAAATAAGATTCCCCTAAATGGTAGTAGGCATTTTGAGCAACTGCATCCCTTCCGGCAATGATTTTATTGAATTCTGCTATGGCATTGGCATAATCACCTTGCTTGTAATAGGCATATCCCAACTGATAGAAATCTGTATTGTTCCATTTGCCACGGGTGCCTTTATATTCTTTTAAATAAGGAATAGCAGCTTCATATTGTTCCAGATTAAAATAGCTCTCCCCTATTATTTTGGAAAGTTCTGATTTTTCCTGCGGACTCGATTTGTCAAATTGTGATTTTCCCAAATCGATGGCTTTCTGAAAATTTCCTAGTTTAAAATTCATGTCCGCTTGGTAATAAGACATATCCCCAGCATACCGCTCATTATCTTTTACTTCTTCAAAAAGTTGTGTGGCCTCTTCATAGTTATCGCCTTCATATGCCATATATCCCAGATAATATTTTGCCTGAGAACCATATTCACTGGAATTGGAAACGCGGTTTAAATACTTTTTTGCTTCGTTGGGCCTTTTGGATTGAAAATAAGAATAGCCGTTATAAAAATAAAATTTTTCTTTTTCAGCACCACTTAAGCTGCTTTCTTCCACTTTGTCAAACCATTTTCTGGCTTGCGGAAACCTGCCGGTTTCAAAATAGTAATTGCCCACATCCAGAAAAGCACTGTTCCTTTTAGTGCTGGTGGGATATTCTTCCACAAACTTCTCCATCAAAGCGTCTGCACTTTGCTGATTGAGACGTATTGCCGCATTAGCGATATAATAGCTGCAATCTGCCTCTATGGTCTCATTTTTTGTAGTGTTTTTTATTTTTGTGAACTGAGTTTGCGCAGCAAGGTATTGTTGATTGTTATACAATGCAACTGCATCCTGAAATGCCGCAAGATCATTTGTAAATACAGCCGTTTGTTGTGCATTTATAACTGAAGTGGTACAGAACACTAATACTAGAAGTGCCGCAGTGAGGTGTCTTTTCATTTAATGTAGGTTTTAGCAGTCAAAGATAAATTATTAACAGTGCAAATATGGAATCTAAAACGTGATATTTTTAGGAATGTTGTTCTTTTAATTGCATTTTGAATGCTTGAAAAAAAAATAGTATTTTAGGGGGCTGAGCACCAGCAATGGTAATTTTAACCGGGCAATTAATTGGATAAAAAAAGAACAGATGAAAAAAACAATGATACTACTCATTTTGATGATTACAGGCACAGTCTTAAGTCAGAATACCCCTTTTAAAAATATAACAGAAACCCAAAATGGCTTTATAGGTATTGGAACCACAACTCCCGATGCCATGCTAACCGTAAAAGGTACCATACACACACAAGAAGTTTTAGTGGATTTAGATGGCGCTGTCGCACCGGATTATGTTTTTGAAAAATATTACCACGGATTTTCAGAACTGAAAAAGGACTATACCTTTTTAAGCTTAAGCGAAATCGAAACTTATATCCAAAAAAATCACCACCTGCCTAAAATCCCTTCAGCGACTGCTATGGAAGAAAATGGGGTTTCTTTAAAGGAAATGAATCTTCTTTTGCTGGAAAAAATAGAAGAGTTGACCCTACATACCATTGAGCAACAAAAGCAGCTTGACCATTTAACTACCCGTATGGAAAACCTGGAAAACAACAATAAATGATTCATATAATTTCTTTTATTAATATCCATAACACAAACCTTTACAAGAGTGGATTTCTAGTTTTCTTTATGGCTCTGTTGACCGGTTTTTCCCTTTATTCCCAGGAAACTGAAGAAAAGGAACTCTATTTTTATCACATAAGCATTCCCAATTTTGATTCCTTTGAAATAACAAAAAAAGAGGACGGCAGCCTGGAGGTATTTTCGCTGGAAAGTATGCCGGAAAATGAAATTCTCAGGCAGCACAAGATTTATGATTTTAAACCTGCGTTCCCAAATACTTTAAAGGAAAATTTAAAAATTGTTTACCGAATAACCACAGATAGCCCAACCCTGGTTTATGAATTAGAAAAATTAAACCCTGAAAAATACCAAAAAATAGGGGAATACTTTCCGCCAAAAGTTTCTTATTATCCCAACGATTACGGCACCACCAGCCCTGTGGAAAATTTAGGTGAACCCTATCCATTAACCGGTTTGGATTTAATAAACGCCCCCGGTGCCTGGGGTATTACCAAAGGAAATAAAAAAGTGGTGATAGGAGTATCTGATGCCCGTGTAGA
>JBGTDF010000079.1:0-2215 GCA_041748455.1 Planktosalinus sp. | reverse complement strand
ACAAAGAAGAAATGATAATGGGCAATGAAATCGAGGTTAATCTTGGTTCAAAATGTCTTTGGAGTGAGACTAAGTTATTCAGATACCTCAGGTTTGCAGTTGGAGTATTTACTTAGGATACTTTCGGCGTATATTATATATAAGTTCCTCAAGGCCATTTAGTTTTATTTCATACATCTGCTCGAGCATTTTTCCAAGTTTTCCTTCCGGAAAGCCTTTTTGTTTGAACCACACATAATAATATTCAGGTATATCTATCAAATCCCTTCCTTTGTATTTTCCGAAAGGCATTTTGTAATGTGCCAATTCAATTAAATGGGAGCCATCAGGTTCTAGCAAAATGAAGTTTTTTTAGTTTGCAGTGAAAATGAAATATAGAATCTAAAACTATTTCCAGTTGTCTAATCGCTTCAACTCTTTTTGTATAAAGATGTCCCACTCTTTTTGCTTTTCCAGGATTATGGAGTGATTTGTTTCTTTATCATATTTAATTTGCATCGCCCTTCTATCACTTTCGGCTTTGGTATAAATGGACTGCAAATCATTTTTATAATTCTTTGAAACTTTATAAGCAGCGAAATTTTTTCGTAATTCCCTGGCTTGTATTTCTGTAATATCAAAATGACCTTGCTCATGAGCTAAAATTACCGCATTGACTTTTTCAGGTTTGTACCAGGATTCTTTAGGGTTAAAATTTGCAGATACCAGTGTGGTAAGACTAAGTTCACCGTTTGTATTTTGCACAGAATAACTAAAATACATTCCTGATTGTGTACTGGCTGCATACTGGGTATTTTTAGGGATTTTTCCCTGAAAGTCTTCCCAACTAAGTTTATAATCTTCCTCCCATACCATGAGTGGCTCATCCACTGTAATGAGCAGAGGCAAAAGAAATAAGAAGAGTTTTGCTATTAAATGCATTGTTTATTTCCAATTGAAAATTATATTTCTTTCTATGTCCGGATGCAAACTAAAGTTTACCGGACAAGTGCGTGCCGTGTGTTCCAAAATTTTTTGATGCTTAGGCGAAATGCCTTCTGGCATAGTAACCTCGACATCAATTTTAGAAATGCGCCTGGGATCTGCGGCCATTGTTTTTGTGACATTTGCAATAGCTCCTTCCATATTCACATCCATATCTGCTGCTTTAATTCCCATGACGGTGAACATACAATTTGCAAGTCCGGTGGCTACAGTATCTGTTGGCGAAAAAGCCATTCCTTTACCATTGTTATCAAGCGGGGCATCTGTTATAAAAGTAGTGCCTGATTGTAAATGGGTACATTCGGTTCTTAAACTACCTTTGTATTCTACTTTTGCCGTGCTCATTGAACAACTTCCAGTTTTAAATCAGGGCTGTATTTTAAAAGGTAAACAGCCGTGTTGTAATAACCGCCCTGTGAACTCTTTTTATAGTTAAATTTATTTTCCAAGTAAACCGTTTCACCCTCTATGCTGTCGTTAGATTCAATTATGGAGTCAGAATAGCCCATACGCATTAGCAAATCATATGTAATATCATAACCTCTTACTGCAAATCGATTTGGGTAAGTGCCGTATTTATCTTTATAAGCTTTTATAAAAGGATGCTCTTCTTTATAATCAAATGTTTTGCTTACCGATGGATAGGTAAATCCTAGCCTGGCCAAATGCACATTAGAAACCTCACTAAAATCAAATGCATCATTTTTATTTAGGGTAAATAAACGAAGTGTATTATTTCTACTTAAACCATTTAGCGCACTAACAGCACTACTCACCAATGTTGCACTTGAAGATTCTAAAATTATCCAGTTTTCCTGGGTTTTACTTAATCTTTCAGAAATGTTACTAACTTTTAAATACCCCCCACTTTCAATACTTACCAGGGAGATTCCCGGAATGGCATTTTGCAGTTTTTGACGCTTTGCTGCTCTGGAAGCATCAGAAACCAAAATTATATTTTTACCATTACTATTGTCCTTGATATATTGAATCATGGCATTTTCCAAAATATCGTCAGAAGGGATACTTTGAATAAAGTTTGGATACATTTTACTTTGCCTATTGCTCAATGGGGATATTACAGGAATATTATTGCCCTGTAAATCTGCGGCCACACGTTCTACCTGCACTTGTCTTAATGGTCCTAGAACCGCATCTACGTCCCGTATGTTCTTTCTCGAAAAAGCAGCAGTAACGCCCGATTCCATTTCTTTTGTATCCAGTATATGAA
>JBGTDF010000078.1:0-9770 GCA_041748455.1 Planktosalinus sp. | reverse complement strand
GATATGATTGCCGGTTTTTCCAACTACGGAAAATCCAATGTGGATATTTTTGCCCCGGGGGACAAAATATGGGCACCAACACCTAATAATGAATATGAATTCCTGCAAGGAACCTCTATGGCTGCGCCAAATGTGGCAGGTATAGCGGCAATGTTGCGTTCTTATTTCCCACAATTAACCGCGGCACAGGTTAAGCAAATTATTATGGACAGTGGTTTGTCTACAAATGCAACCGTAATTTTGGGTGGAGAGCCCGATAATACCCGAAAGTTTTCAGAAATTTCAAAATCAGGTAAAATGGCAAATATGTACAACGCATTTATTATGGCTGAAGGTATGTTGAATCCATAATTTATTCTAAAAAACATCAATTAAACTCATTGAGGCCATATAAAACTTCTTTGAGTTTATTTCCATTAATTTCTACTGGTTTGTATGCTGTATTAAATTTTTCAATAGTTATACTTACTCCCTCCTTGAGTCTTTTATATTCAACGGGGGTTGTATTGGCACACTGACTTTTTTCTTCATAACTATCAAGCATGATATAAAACTTTTCATAAAAATTTGTTCCTTGATTGATAAAAGTATTGTACTGATTAATGAATTGCAATAAACGGTCTGTCGGAAATTCTAAATTAACCCTCATCCTTCTTGAGCGATCTTGTTGAGTGTTATCTTTTAAAATATCTTTTAAGTCATTTAAGTATGTGTCTAACTCAGACCTTAATCCATCCCAATCGTCTCTTTGTCTAAATTCTTCGAGACCACTTTGATATTTAATAGGTTGCGTAAAATCATTAAAAAGTTGTAGTATGTCTTGTTTAATGTTTTCATTTTGTTTCTGAAGAAAGGCAGTTTCAAAATAAATAGTGTTTAAGTCATTATGAACACTTAAGGTAAAATCTAAAATGCATTCGATATCGCTTATATGCTTGCTTTTTTCTTGTTTTGAATTTCCAGTGCCCGTAAACACTGAGACCAGTGTGTGAACAACTGATGTATATACATTATTTCCTAAGACAGAAGACAAATCAAAGCCTTGTCTTCGATCCTGAGCATTTTGAATTTCAGCTTTGGCTCTAATAAATTCTGGAAAACTATTTGGATTTGAAATAGAATTGATGTCATGGAAAGAGCTCACTGCTGCAAAATGATGATCTAAAGCCAAAATTTTACCATACAACAACCTGATAACCTGAATTCCTTTAAGGTACCTTATTTTGCTAATCTCTAAAAATTGAAGATTTGCAACTTCAGATAAAGTACTATTTATTTCACCTTTCTCAATTAATAAATCAACTTTTTTCTCAACTGAGATAGCTTTTTTCAACTCCTCATTTATTTGCAATTCCCTTACTAAAAAAGTATTTTTCTTAATCTGATAAAAGGAGTTTACCTGATTTATTTCAAATATCATTTCATCAAAAATAACCATTGGGTCTTCATTGGCTGATGCTTTCTGAAAACCTATAAAGATAAAGATGATGACAAAAAAAGATAACCTCATGGCTAGATCATTTATTAATGCTCTTTGTTAATGTTAAAGATATTACAACTTCATTCCCAACTACTACCATTGGGTACCTTCCTGATTTTACGGTATTATATTCTGGGTTTAAATTATGTTCAACTAAGAGTTGAGAGTCCAGAATTAAATCAAGTTCCTGAAAAAAAACTAAGGTGGATTTTAAATCCAGTCTAGCAAAAGGTTTTCCTGCAATACTTTCCTGTTCCATTTCTGATAAAGAGTCTTTGGGCACTTTGAGTTGTATTTGATTTTCACCAGATTTTAAATAGGTAGTTCGTTCTTTATTATTTGAGTTAAACTTAGTATCTACACAAGTGGGACTTCCTCCTAGACAGCCCTTACCAAATCCCTGTGCCTGTAGGCTGTTTGAAAGCAAAAGAGACATAAAGATTGTGGTGAAATAAAAAACAAATCGTATCATGGTTTTATAAATTTAAAGAGATGAAATGAATAGACTATAAATTTAAGCCCGATATTTAAACCGCGATTACGGTAAAGCCGTACTTTTTGTTAAAGGGGTTTGGTTTTTAGATTGAAGATGATTTTTGGTTTTTGTTTATTTAAAGAA
Source organism: Planktosalinus sp. (assembly GCA_041748455.1). Classification (GTDB taxonomy): domain Bacteria; phylum Bacteroidota; class Bacteroidia; order Flavobacteriales; family Flavobacteriaceae; genus Planktosalinus. Next base: position 7,671 of record JBGTDF010000078.1, on the reverse strand, counting down.
AACTGGTAGAATTTTATTCAATTAATTTGTAACCCTGTTCTTCAAGAATTTTTTTAATTCCTCTAAAGTGCATTTTACCATAGATTAGAGCAATTTTATTGTGCCGGTCTTCATTAATGCTTTTTACTATAAAGTCATTCCGATAATTAACAATAAACTCATTCATAAAATTCTTATCTACATTACTAGCACAATCTGTATTTAAGTTAACAGAGGCTTTAAAATCACAATCTTATAAAGAAATGACACCATAAATATTCTCATAGCCTTTGATAAGTTTATTAATTGGCACATCAACAATGGAATTTTCAATAGTATCAATTCCCAAATCATGATAAGAGGGCTGATTGATTATCTTTTTTTTAAATTTAACTTTCTTTTTGCCCGCAAGAAGGGTATTGTTTATAGTGTCTAAATGACCTCCAGAGAGTTTGGGAATCCCGGAGATTTTTCTGAATTTTCTGTAAAATGTATCCTTTTCTTGAGGATTAATATCCTCTGGGATCTTTACCCCTTCCAGATAAAAGACATATCCCAACTCATTTAAGGAGTCTATTTTTTTGGACACATCATTATAAAAACTTGGTGACCCTATATGGTGCATTCCTATAAAAACAAGTTCCTTTTGGTTAAGGACCTTTTTCGTTAAGTGAATCTCTTCATCATATATCCCAACACTTCCAAGTAAATAACTCATACAGGAGGTTGTGATTATCAAAAGAACTATTAAAACAAATATTTGTGTTCTCATTTTACTGAATTCTGTGTCTATCTTTATAATCTAAAAATTTAAATTTTGAATTGGCTTAAAAGTTCCTTCTCTTGTTCCTCTGTTAGATTCCAACTCTGCTGTAAATCATAATTTAATAGAAAATATTGAACGTTTAAGCCATTTTTATTGGCGCTATTTATTAAGTCAACCCAAGCAAATGCTTTGTCTTTGTTAAGCTTTCCGGCATATTTAGCCCAGGTAATAAAAATATAAGCATGTTTTCTATCCTCAACTTTGACCTTCTCAGAATGAATATGTTTTACATTTGCAATAATTAAATCCATATTTTTACTTGAATCAGTTGGTTGATAATTAATACTTGCAATATCCTCTATAAAACCAAAAATATTTGCATTACAATCTTCAGGACTTTTTCTATATTCTACATACTCCCCATTTGCATTAAAAAACAAAGCGTTAGGCACTGAAAAGTCTCCATTGTTGATATTTATAAGGCCATTTAAGTCTTTAATGATTAATACATTATCACTAGGTATTTTTCTTTTTTCAAGATAACTTTCTATGGATTCGCTTGTCTCAAATTTGGGTTGTTTTATCCCATAAAGCAATTTTATTGAAGGTTTACAACCTATTAATATTAATCCTAATATTAAAAGCAATAAAAAAGGTAAGTTTGTTTTCATAATATGAAGTATTAAAATTTTTTTGAATAAAAATGCTGTGGCCTTAAAATAGATCTCAAAGCCACAGCTAACTTTATTTAAAAAATTATAGTGTATTTTCCATCACTATTTTTATTTTGTGACATATTGTAGTTACCTGCCTTAATTGTATATCCGGATTTCACCCCTAACTGACTACAAACATCATCACTTAATACATAATCTTCTTCTATAACAATTATATTACCTTTAAAATGCTGATAAGTATAGTTTCTATGATTTTCATCTAAACTAAAAACTAAATCATTTCTTCCGTCAGTATTTTCTCGAAATACAATGGTAATAGGTCCAATGGTTATAGACCCACCTATGTCACATATACCAAAACCTTTACAGTTTTTTGATACTCTTCCCCAAACTAAAGTTAATTGGGCATTACTATCATTCAATTCAGAGCATTCATAATACGTATTGGGAAGACAATAATCTATAAAGTCTATCTCAGTTGCGAAAACTCCGCCACTAAACAATACCGTTGCCACAAGGGCTAAAAATAAATTTTTCATAATACATTGTTTTAAAATTAATAAAATTGTTAGAATTAATTATCAAAATGTTCGCGCATTTGTTTTGATAGGGTAAAACTAAGGGAGGTATATTGGCTTTTTTTACGGTTTAACCGTACTTAATGTTAAAAAAAGGTTTCTTGTTTCAAGCATACGCATCATAGATAATAGCTTGATTAAAAATTAAGTAACGTGTTTGCCTACAGGCTGGGAGCTTAATAATGGTCTAAATAAAAATAAGACAGTTACAACAACCCCATAAGCCGCACAGCTTTTAGGATGTCTTCGTCTGTGCCTTTGTCTATGCCCAGCGCATCTTTAATGGTGGCTTTGCGTTTTTCTATAGCGCTTTGGGAGAGGTGCAGGTGGTCAGGAAGGTTTTTGGTTTTGATACCTTGTGCGAGTAATTCAATGATTTTACGATTGGTGGTGTCGAGGAGTTCTTCTTTAGAAAGCATGGTTTTCTTCGCCTTGCTTACGGTTTCTGAGTAGTAGATTTCACATTTCATTAAAGCTTGAAAAGCGTCCAGCAGTTCTTCACCATCAATGTCGCTTTTGACCAAAAGGCCTTGAGGGTTCACCCTTTTCAAAACATTGTACAGCACAATTGCTTCTGTGTGGGAAGTAATGATAGCAATTTTTGGGTTTACAAAGTGCTTTGCAACTAATTTTGCCAAATCCTCCCCATTAAACAATTGTTCTTCTTCAAAAGGTGGAATACTATAGTCTATAAAAACCAGTTGAAACCGTTCTTTATGCAAAGGATTTGTGATTACTCGATGCGCCTCTTTGCAGTCGTGACATGCGGTTACATAAATGTTTAAATTTAATTCATTCAAAGAAAGGATACTCTTATAGCCATCTATTTGAGTGGGATGATCATCAATTATAAGTAATTCTATATCCATAGCTCCAAGCCTCCTGTTTTTTTATAGTTACTATCAAAGATATTAAAAATTAGTTAAAAAAAAGGGCTTGAAATCTGAAAGGGAGAATAGTAATATCCTCATATATCTTAATTAAATAGGATACTTTTCGGTAATGACAAACGAAGTGTAGTGCCTTTGTTAAAATTGGATTCCATTTGAAATTTCCCATGTATAGCAAGGGCTCTTTCTTTCATGTTTTTTAAACCTATACCTTTTGAAGTTATTTTAGTATCCATACCCGACCCATCATCAATCAACTCAATATTAATATGGTCTTCCTTCTGATACATTCTTACCAGGACATTTGTGGCCTTTGCGTGTTTTTTAATATTATGGAGGCCCTCTTGAAGAATACGGTAAATTTCAATTTTTATATTTGTGGATACTTTTGTCCAGTCTATAAGCTCATCAATATGGATGCTAAAGTGTAGATCAGAATGGCCCGAGGTATCTTGAAACAAACTACTGATGACTTTTGTAAAGTTAACATGATCTGAAAACACATCTTCACTCAAATTATGGGACATGGCCCTAATTTCTTTTTCTACATCCTGTAAGCTTTTGATATAAGGCAAACATTTTTCAATTGTTTCCTTGTCTTTCTTTTTATTTAAAATAAACAAGTTAAGACGAATGCCGGATAACTTCCCCAGAATACCGTCGTGCAGCTCTCGCGATATTCGCTTTTTTTCAAGATGCTTGCCTTGCTCAATTTTATGTTGTTCTTCAAGCATGGTTGCATAAATCTTTTCTTTGCTCTTCAACTCTTCTTGTTTTAATAACAACTCCCTGTTTTTAAGTTTTTTTGAACGGTATTTGAATAGTAAAAACCCAAAAGATATAAGCAACACACTAACGCCTAATATAAACCACAATTGATAAACCAATCGTCCTGCTCGGATTTCGGCAAGTTGCTTTTGAGCTTTTAAATTTTCAGTATCAAAAGCAATTAGAGCAAATTTTTCTTGTTGCCTGCGCTCATAGTTGGTAATGCTGTCTTGTAGAGAGATATAAGTCTCATACCATTGACTGCTGTTTTGGCCGTCTGTTTTAGCAAGCAAATGAAGTGCCTGTAATTCATTATCTAAAATCTGGGTTTGTTGGGCTTGTTGATGCGCTTCTTTTGCAAAATAAAAAGCGGAGTCTGTTTTGTTTTGGTCTAAGTAATGTTTGGCGATTTGAATATGGGTGGCAGCAATTGCATAATCATAACCCATACTATCCTGAATTCTATGTGCCATATGGAAAAGAGGCATGACATTTTTTTCTCCCAACTTATGCCGGGTATAGGCGATATTTTGAAGTAAATAAGCATAATTGAGTGGGTATTGATATTTCAATTCATCTATCGTTAAGGCTTCGTTAAAATAATTTAAAGCTTCCTTAAAGTGCTCTTGTTGTATATGCAAAACACCCAAATTAATCAATGTCTGTGCTTTAAGTTGAGCTTTATAAGCCGACATATCTTTGATGTTATCAATATTCACTAACGCAAGTTTATAATATACAAAAGCCTTTTTGTAGTTTTTTGTTTCGTTCATTAATATCCCCAAACTGTTGTAAGATGAATATAGATAATAGGGGTCATTTCTTTCTTTTATAATTTCAATAGCCTCTACTGCATATCTTTCACTATTAGAGTAGTCTTTAACATCTTTGTAGATAACAGATATTTTTCGTATAGCAGCGGCCAATCTTTCTTTATCATCCGTTAATTCATAAAGTGATTTTGCCTCCATATAATTTACCAAAGCACTATCGAGCCGTTTATATTGTAAATGATAATCCCCAAAATAGTAATAGCCCCTAGCTAGGGTTAAGGTATCCTTCGCTTCTTTTCCCAATAAAAATGCATTCTTTGTTGTTTTGTAAAATCCTTCAAAATCATTGAGATAATAATACCGGTTAGCTATTTTAAAATAGTTTCTGCGGGTTGTGGAATCGTTTTCCCTATTTTGAAAATAGTTTTCCAGTTGATATATAGCATCAAGGCGACTTTCAAAGGAAAGTGTATCCAGATAAACAGTTTGAAACAAGGAATCCACCCTAGAAGGCAAGGGTGGTTCTTTGGTGGCTTTAGATTTGTTTGTGCACGAAAGCACTGAAATCAATAATAAGAATATAAAAACACATCTCACGGCATAAATGTAATAAAGAAATTCTAGTTAACACTTAATCTTTTGGCGGTTCTCCTTCTCCTGTTCTATCAGTAATAGTATCTTTTGGAGTTTTACCATTTTTATATTCAGAAATATCAATGGTTTCCAAATCAATTTTTGTGGCATTCAATTCTAACTCATCAACTGTACAGACATTAATAAAAAATGCCATAATAATTCCGGTAAAAAATAATTTTGTTTTCATAATAGTTTTGTTTTGGTTAATACTTTTTGTGCTTCAAAAAAGCGCGCTTAAAACTCCTTATAAAACTATATGCATCTAACTGGATGATTTTACGGGTTTCCCTTACAAAATGTTAATCCTTTTGAAATGAGTTAAAAGGAACTATCTTTACGAAAATTAATTTTTGCACATGAAGACCCTCTCTTTTACAATCCTTTTTTTATTCTCTATTTCCCTTTTCTCTCAGGAATACCACAATTATTTAGAACAAGTTGACCGGCCCCATTACTGGCAGCAACATGTTGATTACAAAATGGATGTGGATGTGGATGTAAAGAAATACCAGTATAAAGGCAAACAAGAACTCGTCTATACAAACAACTCTCCAGATACCTTGCATCGGGTTTTCTATCACTTGCATTTCAACGCCTTTCAACCCGGAAGCGAAATGGACGTAAGATCACGCACCATTGTGGATCCTGACAGGCGTGTGGGAGACAGGATTTCAAAACTAAAGCCAAATGAAATTGGCTATATAGAGATAAACAGCCTTCGACAGGATGGGGCACCGGTTAAAAACAAAACTGTGGGCACTATCCTTGAAGTGGATTTAAATACCCCGATTTTCCCCGGCCAAAAAACAACGTTTTCCATGGATTTTGACGCACAGGTTCCGGTGCAAATTCGCCGTAGCGGAAGAAACAGTGAGGAAGGTGTCGCATTTTCCATGTCACAGTGGTACCCAAAACTTGCCGAATATGATTTTGAAGGATGGCATGCTGATCCCTATATTGGAAGGGAATTTCACGGCGTTTGGGGGAATTTTGATGTAAAAATTACCATTGACAATACCTATACAGTTGGCGGGACCGGTTATTTACAAAACCCGGAAGAAATAGGTCACGGCTATCAGGAAGATACTTCTAAAGAAGTAAAACATAAAAAAGGCAGCAAGCTCACCTGGCATTTTATGGCCCCGGATGTCCATGATTTTACATGGGCAGCAGACGATGCATACATTCACGATCGCATAGAAGGGCCCAATGGGATCTCCCTTCACTTTTTATACAAAAAAGACCCGGAAATTTTAGAAAACTGGAAAAACCTACAGCCCAAAACAGTGGCACTTTTTGAATATTTCAACAAGCATCTGGGCGATTATCCATACAAGCAATATTCTGTGATTCAAGGTGGCGACGGTGGTATGGAATATGGCATGTCCACATTGATTACCGGTAGAAGGAATTTTAACAGTCTTCTGGGCGTTACGGCACACGAAGTGGCGCACAGTTGGTTTCAGTTTGTACTGGCTTTTAACGAATCTAAACACGAATGGATGGATGAAGGCTTCACGTCTTACATCAGTGCCCTTGCCATGAACGAAGTTATGCAACAGGGTAAAAATTTTCCGCATGAAGGGTCTTATGCCAGTTATATCAATATGGCAGTAAGTGGCTTTGAACAACCACAAAGCACCCACGCAGACCGATTTGAAAGAAACTCTGTATATGGTGCTTCTTCCTATTCAAAAGGAGCGGTATTCCTTGCACAATTAGAATACGTTATCGGAAAAGAAAATGTGGCAAAAACCCTAAAGCGTTTTTATAACGATTTTAAATTTACACACCCCACGCCTAATGACTTCATCCGCACTGCGGAAAAGGTTTCCGGATTTCAACTGGGCTGGTATCTGCTCGATTGGACACAAACCACAAACACCATTGACTATAGTATAAAAAATATCGAAGAAAGAAATGGTAAAACACTGATAACCCTTGAGCGCAAAGGCCTTATGCCAATGCCTATTGATTTTTATGTGGTGTATAAAGATAATACCAACGAGTCCTTTTATATTCCATTGCGAATGATGCGCGGGGTGAAAGAAAACCCTTTTCCGCAGTTAAAACGTACGGTTATGGACGACTGGGCCTGGGCATATCCTACCTACACTTTTGAAATTGATGCGCCAAAATCAAGCATTGCCGCAATGATGATTGATGCAACCCAATTGATGGCAGATGTCAATATGGAGGACAATGTATATGAGGCTCACCCCGAGCCCTCTGAAGGAGGGGAGTAAATCCCCCTCTAACTCCCCCTTTGGGGGAGGATTTTTATTACCTTTACCTGTATGAATTTCCGGTATCCAAAAAAAGAAAAACTCAAAAGTAAAAAGCTTATAGAACAACTTTTTGCAGAAGGAAAGTCTATTTCTAAATATCCCATAAAGCTTTTTTACCTGCCCATTCTTTCGGAAGAGGATGTGAAAATTAAAGCTGCTGTTTCTGTATCCAAGCGCAATTTTAAAACCACCCCTAAACGCAACCAGGTAAAACGATTGCTTCGGGAAGCATACAGGTTAAACAAACACCTTGTTACAGAAAATATTAACTCCCAATATGCGTTTATCTTTTTGTACCTTAGTAAAGACAAACCGT
>JBGTDF010000077.1:0-1561 GCA_041748455.1 Planktosalinus sp. | reverse complement strand
TGTAGAATGGGCAAAATACGGTATCCGTTTTAATGCCATAGCCCCCGGACCTTTTCCTACCAAAGGCGCCTGGGACAGATTACTTCCCGGCGAACTCAAAGAAAAATTTGACCTTGCTAAAAAGGTACCTCTTAAACGGGTGGGAGACCATCAGGAACTGGCAAATCTGGCAGCTTATCTGGTATCTGATTTCGCCCAATACTTAAACGGCGAAGTAGTCACCATTGATGGTGGCGAATGGTTGAAAGGTGCAGGACAATTCAATTTGCTGGAGCAAGTCACCCCGGAGATGTGGGATATGCTGGAAACGATGGTAAAAGGAAACAAAAAATAAACCAATTATTTAAAAACATATAGCTCTAGGTGAAAATAGTTTACTTTTCAACTCCTACCTCCTACCTCCCACCTCAAACCTTAATAACAACTGTTAACAAATTTCATTTTTTATCCATTTAAATAATTGTATTTTTATGGCTTAAATTTTTATGCTTTACATGGGAAAGATAATTGCTATTGCAAATCAAAAAGGAGGTGTGGGAAAGACCACAACCTCCATTAATCTCGCTGCATCTTTAGGTGTTTTAGAAAAGAAAGTATTATTGATAGATGCTGACCCGCAGGCAAATGCAACTTCCGGTTTGGGCATTGATGTGGAAAGTGTCGAAGTAGGAACATACCAACTTCTGGAGCATAGTATTTCCGCTAAGGAAGCTATTTTAAAAACGGAGTCCCCTAATCTGGATATCATTCCTTCCCATATTGACCTTGTTGCTATCGAAATTGAACTCGTAGACAAAGAAAACAGGGAGTATATGCTAAAGCAGGCATTAGAGGGTTTAAGTGAGCAATATGATTACATTCTTATAGATTGTGCTCCATCTTTGGGATTACTGACCTTAAATGCGCTTACCGCTGCAGATTCCGTTCTGATTCCAATACAGTGTGAATATTTTGCTTTGGAAGGTTTAGGAAAACTATTGAACACCATTAAAAGTGTCCAAAAAATACACAACAAAGAACTCGATATTGAAGGTCTTTTGCTCACGATGTATGATTCCCGTTTACGCCTTTCCAATCAGGTGGTGGATGAAGTGAAAAAACATTTTGACGAAATGGTTTTCAAGACCATAATTCAGCGAAATGTGCGTTTAAGTGAAGCACCCAGTTATGGGGAAAGTATTATTACCTATGATGCCGGTAGCAAAGGTGCCAATAATTATTTGAGCCTTGCTGAAGAAATAATTTCAAAAAACAAGTAATTCATGGCCAAAGCAACCAAAAGACAAGCAATGGGCAGAGGACTTTCAGCATTGCTGAAAGATCCTGAAAACGATATTCAATCTGCAAACGATAAAAATGCAGACAAAGTAGTAGTAAGTATTGTGGAGCTGGACCTGGATGCTATCGAAGTAAATCCGTTTCAGCCGAGAACCAGTTTTAATGAAGAAACCCTTAGGGAACTCGCCTCTTCCATAAAAGAACTTGGTGTCATTCAACCTATAACCGTAAGAAAATTAGGTTTTAATTCCTATCAATTGGTTTCCGGCGAACGTCGATACCG
>JBGTDF010000076.1:0-4038 GCA_041748455.1 Planktosalinus sp. | reverse complement strand
TGAAAGAGTCTTTATTGTTTTGAGGCATCGTCCGGATTCGAACCGGAGTAAACGGTTTTGCAGACCGGTGCCTAGCCCCTCGGCCACGATGCCCATTCTGCCCGCAAAGGCGGGTATCTCATTAAATGAGTCCACAAAGTTAAAAAATTTTTACACTCAAATACTATCTATCACTATCTTATTCTTTAAATTACCGTTTTGCCTTCATAACCACCACTACTTCAGCTACATTTCCACCAATAGGAGGATTGATTTTTGAAACGCCCACCTTAATCTCATTCACCAGGATCAATTCTGAAAAAATGCGGTTTATGATGCGCTTTCCCACGTGTTCTAGTAATTTTGAGCGTATGGCCATTTCTTCTTTCACAATGCGGTTCAGGTGCACATAATCTACTGTATCCCTAAGCGTATCTGTATTGGATGCCTCTGCCAAACTCGCCTTTACTTTTAAATCCACTAAATATTCAGAACCAATCTGCCCCTCCTCTACCAGGCATCCATGGTAAGCATATACTTTTATTTTTTTTAATCGAATAGTTCCCATCGGTTCTAAATTTTCAACTTTTACACAAAGATATAAATAACGGGACACTTTAAATTTCCTACCTTTGTTTTCTATTTTAAAACTATGGCAACAGAAGAAAAAGCACTGAATTTTATTGAGCATATTATTGAGCAGGACTTAAAAAACGAAATAGCACAAGACAAGCTTCGTTTTCGTTTCCCACCGGAACCCAATGGGTATCTGCACATAGGTCATGCAACGGCAATTTGTTTGAATTTTGGGCTTGGGTTAAGATACAATGCCCCGGTAAACCTTCGTTTTGATGATACCAATCCGGCAAAAGAGGAGCAGGAATTTGTGGACGCCATTAAAAAAGATGTTTCCTGGTTGGGGTACACCTGGGAAAATGAGTGTTATGCATCAGATTATTTCCAGCAGTTGTATGATTGGGCACTACAGTTAATTAAAGATGGAAAAGCTTATGTGGATTCCCAAAATTCTGCAGCAATAGCAGAACAAAAAGGAACACCTTCTACCGAAGGTAAAGACAGCCCTTACAGAAACCGAAGTGTTTCGGAAAACTTAGAACTTTTTGAGAAAATGAAGAATGGTGATTTTGGCGAAGGGGAACATGTGCTTCGTGCAAAAATTGACATGGCTTCTTCAAACATGCTTATGCGCGATCCGGTTATGTACAGGGTCTTGCACAAACACCACCACAGGACAGCAAATGACTGGAAAATTTATCCTATGTATGACTGGACCCATGGAGAAAGTGATTACATAGAACAAATATCACATTCTTTTTGTACACTGGAATTTCTTCCGCATAGAGAGCTTTATGACTGGTTTTTGGATAAGGTATATGACCCTTCGCTAATTCGCCCGAAACAACGCGAATTTGCACGTAGAAACTTAAGTCATACCGTGGTTAGTAAACGTAAATTAGCAAAATTAGTCGAAACGGGTGTCGTAAAATCTTGGGATGATCCTCGAATGCCCACTATTTCCGGTTTACGAAGAAGGGGGTACACACCTCTTTCCTTACGAAATTTTGCCGATAGCATAGGCGTGGGTAAAAGGGATAATGTTATTGATGTTTCCCATCTTGAATTTTGCATAAGGGAAGACCTTAATAAAACCGCACCAAGGGTTATGGCTGTATTAGACCCCATAAAACTTACTATTACAAATTATCCAAAAGGGAAAGAAGAATGGCTGGAAGCAGAAAATAATCCTGAAGATGAAAAAGCCGGAAGCAGGAAAATCCCATTTTCCGGCGAATTATATATTGAAAAGGAAGATTTTAAAGAAGAGGCAAACAATAAATTTTTTCGCTTAACGCTGAATAAGGAAGTCCGTTTAAAAAATGCTTATATAATTAAAGGAGAAAGCGTGGTAAAAGATGCTGAGGGCAATATTACCGAAATTCTATGTACTTACGATCCTGAAAGCAGGAGTGGAAGCGGCACTGAAGCCTCTCAAAGAAAAGTCAAGGGAACTTTGCATTGGGTTTCCATTTCCCATGCCATTCCTGCAGAAGTACGTTTATATGATAGGTTATTTTCTGTAGAATCACCTGATACCGATAAAGAAAAAGATTTTCTGGAATTTGTAAATCCCAATTCATTGGAAATTATCACCGGCTATGTTGAACCAAGCCTGAAAGACGCAAAACCGGAAGAAAGATTCCAGTTTCAACGCATAGGATATTTTGCAGTGGATAAAGATTCTGCTAATGAAAAACTGATTTTTAACAAAACAGTAGGTTTGCGGGATTCCTGGACTTCTTAATTTCTTTATAAAATTTAATTAAGAGAAGTTTAGTAATAATTGAAATTTTATTAACCACTTATTAACAAAGAAGTGTTAAAATTAGATGTAATTTAGCTATATAATAAATACTAACTTAAATTTATAAAATTATGGCAAATAACATGGGACAAACAGTTTTAGCTTTACTTACAGGAGCAGCAATAGGAGCCGGTTTAGGGATTCTTTATGCACCGGACAAAGGCGCTAATACAAGAGACAAAATTGCAAAGAATGCAATTAAAACTCAAAAAGAATTAAACAAAAAAATTAAAAGAACGACCGCTGTACTAGGAAGTAAAGCAAGTGAGGCTCGCAGAAATTTTGAAGATAAATTAGAGCAAACCTTATCTTCTGCAAGTTACAAGGCTGATGATATTCTTGTAGCTTTAGAGGAGAAATTAGAAGCTTTACGCGAGCAAAACGCAAAACTTCAAAAGCCGGCTCAAAAAAATTAATTTGGTAACCTGCAACTACTAACCAAAACAGGAAATCGTGATTGACAGAATAACTGAAAACGTAGAAGAAGTAAATGAAAATATTCAATCGTATGTGAAAAGTACGGTTGAATATTATAAATTAGATTTTTTCAAAAGAGCCGTTAAGGTTTCTTCTTCCTTAACACGAGTGCTTATTAAATTAGGAATTGCTTTTTTTATTGTTTTGTTTCTTTCAATTGGTGCAGCTGTTTTCATAGGCGAAGAATTAGGAAGTACCAGCCATGGATACTTTATTGTGGCAGGGTTTTATTTTCTGATTTTATTACTTGCAATAATATTCGGAAGAAGAACTATAGAAAAATTACTCTTAAGGAGCACTTCCAAGATATTTTTTAACAACTAAATGCTATGAAGATATATTCGTCTTTTGAAGAAATAGAACTCGAGTTGGAAATACTTAAATTAGAGTCTGAGATAGAAAAGGAAAAACTAAAGAAAAGCTTTTTCTATTTAAAAGAGTCAGTATCCCCTATGCAAATAGCTACTAGCATAGTTGGTAATATTGCTCAGAAAGCATTTATTGGGAAGTTACTGGTTAAAATATTCCCTTTTTTTAAGAGATTTATTTAAAAAAGGAAATCAATAAAAAAGCCCGGCAAAAATTTTTGCCGGGCTTTTTATGTTTAAACTTTTATTATTTCTTCTTGTTTGCAGCTTCGGCTTTAGAGGCGTTTTCCCTTTTTGAGGCATCCTTTTTCATTTGCTCACCCATTATATTTGAAGCAGTAAACGACGCTACCATATTGTTTAGCATGTCGCTTCCGGCTTGTGGTGAATTAGGTAATAAAATCAAATTGGAATTTGTTGTTTCACCAATGGATTGCAAAGTGTCATAATGTTGTGTAACCACAATTAAAGCGGAAGCCTCTTGCGAATTTATCCCAACATTGTTTAACACATTCACACTCTCTTCAAGACCACGCGCGATCTCCCTACGTTGATCTGCTATTCCCTGTCCTTGCAGTCGTTTGCTTTCTGCTTCTGCACGTGCTTTAGCTACAATTTTTATACGGGTTGCTTCTGCTTCAAATTCGGCAGCAGTTTTTTCCCTGTCAGAAGCGTTGATGCGGTTCATTGCATTTTTAACCTGGATATCGGGATCGATATCAGTAATAAGGGTATTGATAATATCATAGCCATATCTTGTCATTGCATCGTTCAATTCTTTCTTTACTGCGTTTGCTATATCATCTTTGCGCTCAAAAACGTCATCTAGGC
>JBGTDF010000075.1:0-1836 GCA_041748455.1 Planktosalinus sp. | reverse complement strand
TGTGAAAAAAATTAGTTAAAACATAGCGAAAAAAAATGACCACCGCCATATCCGTACTAAATTTAAGTAAAAAATTTAGTATAGGCCATCAAAAAAGTGGGGATCTCAGACACTCTCTGGGAGATAAGCTAAAAGGACTTTTTTAGCCAGGCAATGCCCAAACTGAAGATTTTTGGGCACTTCGAGACCTTAATTTTGAGATACAGCACGGTGAAGCTGTAGGTATCATTGGTCGAAATGGGGTCGTTTACTGAAATACGGAGATATAGTTAGAATCTAATCTAAGCACTAGATATAGGAGCCGAAATTTTCAAAGGTTTTGGATTAATTGAGCAGTTAGGCAATAATTTACTCAAGTTTCGCACTTTAAAAAATTAAAATAAAATACTATAAATCCCCTCTTGAGAGGGGTGAAGGGGAGTGTTTCATTATAAAACCATTTTATTTTAATTTTTTAATTCGTCTTATTGACAATTTCTAGTATAAAAATGGAAATGGAAAAAGAAAGTATTTTAAGACTAACACCCTCCTTCACCTCCCTCCAGGGAGGAGTCAATGGCGTTTTCTTTTTCCATTTTCCATTTTTGACAAACATTATCCTGAAGCGAAACTCGAGTAATTTAGTTGATTTTGTATAAATAATCGATTACAATTCGATTAACCAAGCATTTTTACCTAAATTAAATTTGAATTTCTTTATCAATAATGAACTTAGCCTTTTTCGGAAACATCCCCATCAATTATGCAACACTGGCCGCTGGGCTGGATGGTTACCTTTCGCCCAGAGACAAAGTGGCCGCCTTGGAAAAGAAGCAGATGTTGATACGCCTTAAAAAAGGGCTATTTGTAGTAGCACCTGAAGTAAGCAAAATTGCGATTTCACGTGAACTTATTGCTAATCATCTTTATGGACCGTCCTATATATCACTTGAAAGTGCTTTATCCTATTATAACCTTATTCCAGAAAGGGTTTATGCAGTTCGTTCAGTAACGGCAAAGCGAGCCAAAAAATACAGTACACCCTTAGGAGTATTTGACTATCGGACAGTTCCGGAAAGTTATTTTTCAATTGGTATTAAGCAAGAACACACAGATAACAATAGCATATTCCTGATAGCTTCTCCTGAGAAAGCCTTGTGTGACTTGATATTAATTACATCAGGCTTGAGATTACAGTCAGTAAAAGCGATGCGAACTTATCTTGAAGAAAATTTAAGGATTGATTTAATTGAAAAAGGAGCTTGGGACACTGAAATCATTGAAGAATGCATAGCGATAGGTAAGAAAAAAATGGAGCTAAAGCATCTTTTAGCATTATTGAAACAAGATGAGTAATGCCGTATTTGATCAAATGTTGTCCCGATATGTAATACAAACAGAGGACGACCGCCTCAATGCTTTGCATGAAGTTATGCAGCAAATTGCTTTGGCAGGTTTATACCGTGCCGGATTTTTTGATAAAGCTGCTTTTTATGGGGGTACTTGCCTGAGGATTTTCCATAGTCTGCCTCGTTTTTCGGAAGATTTAGATTTTTCCTTATTACAGGCTGATAATAAATTTTCACTTGAAAACTATTTTGAAGCCATCATTAATGAATTTAAAGCACTAGGCAGGGATGTGGTTATTTCAAGGAAAGACAAAAAACAGCCATCACAGGTTGAATCTGCCTTTTTGAAAGATAGCACCGAAATTTATAATTTGAAGTTTCAAACAACGCCCAACATTAAGATCAAAATAGAGGTCGACTTACAGCCTCCTTTTGGCTTCAAGACCGAACCAAAATTATTGCTATTGCCTTTTTCTTTTATGGTGCAGTGTTACACCCTTCCCGATTT
>JBGTDF010000074.1:0-4665 GCA_041748455.1 Planktosalinus sp. | reverse complement strand
TAACTCCCAAAAGTCTGATGAAAGCAATTAGCTATTTTATTTTTAGTATGATTTTAGCGTGTGGCAGTGACTCCTCCACAAGTAATGATTCTTCTTATTCTGTGGGGTATGAAGAAGCCATGATGGTTTCAGAAAAAAGTGTGCCGGCACAAACGGAAACAGTTTCGCAAGAACAAAAAATCATTCAGACAGGACATCTGCGCTTTGAAACCAGTGATCTGGAGAAAACACAACAACACATACAAAAAGTTGTAGCACAATATCAGGGATTTATTCAGGATGACAATTCGGGTAAAAATTACAATGAAGTCTTTAGAAACATAACTGTTAGGGTCCCAACAGCAAATTTTCAAAGTGTCGTTGATTCCATTTCCAAAGGTGTGGCATTCTTTGATCAAAAAGACATTTCCCGTCAAGATGTAACCGAAGAATTTATCGACCTCGAAGCCAGGTTGAAAGCTAAAAGGGAATTGGAAAACCGGTATATTGAATTGCTGAAACAAGCTAAAAATGTTACCGAAATGCTAGAAATTGAACGCGAACTTTCCAAAATCAGGGAAGAAATAGAAGCACGGCAAGGCAGATTAAATTATTTGGAAAATCGGGTTACGGTTAGTACGATAACTATTTATTTCTATAAAGTTACAACAGACACCGGCATTACCACTTCTTATGGAAGTAAAATGTGGAACGCCGTCAAATCCGGTTGGAATGGAATTTCCCTCTTCTTTCTGGGGCTGATCTACATTTGGCCATTTTTAGTTTTCCTCATTCTATTTCTCTTCTTTTTAAGAAGATATCTCAGAAGGAACAAGAAAAAAATTTAAAAAATATTGACAATGAAAAAGAAAATTATAATCCCAATTATTGCGCTATTGATTGCAGTGGGAACGTGGAGTTTTAAATCAGACTTTTTTGAAATTGCAAAGCAGATAGAAATATTTACCACGCTTTACAAAGAACTAAACATGAACTATGTCGATGAAACCGTTCCGGCAGAATTGATGGACAAAGCCATCAAAGGCATGTTGGAAGGGCTGGATCCATATACAGTATATTACAATGAGCAGGACGTGGAATTGGCAAGGATCAATCAAACAGGTTCATTTACGGGAATTGGCGCCGCTGTTCGCACAGAAGCCAATAAACTCACCATTGTAGAACCTTGGAAAGATGGCCCTGCAGATAAAGCAGGTCTTAAAGCCGGTGATGAAATTATTAAAATAGGCGATGTCGACTTAAAAAACTTTAACGATGATGCCGGGGAATTATTAAGGGGGGCTGCCGGAACTTCAGTGAACGTGACCTATTTACGACAAGGCAAATCACAAAACGCTGAAATTAAAAGGGAAGCCATGGCGATCAAAGCGGTTCCTTTTTATACCTTGATTGATGGAAATGCAGGCTACATTGTTTTAAGTGCATTCAACCAAAGAACAACATCAGAAACCCGCGCAGCACTGGTAGATCTTAAAAAGCAAGGTGCCACAAGCATTATTCTGGACCTTCGTGGCAATCCGGGCGGATTGCTTTCTGAATCCATCAATATTGTGAACTTATTTGTTCCGAAAGGAGAAGTAATAACCACCACAAAATCGGTTATCAATAAATACAATCAGGAGTATAAAACCTCTTTTGAACCTGTGGATACTGAAATTCCATTGGTGGTTTTAATAAACGGAAGAAGTGCTTCGGCAAGTGAAATTGTTTCCGGTGCAATACAGGATTTAGATCGCGGGGTAGTGGTTGGTGCCAGAAGTTTTGGTAAAGGTTTGGTGCAACGCCCTAAAAAATTAACTTACGGAACCCAGTTAAAAGTTACAATTTCAAAATATTACACCCCCAGCGGTAGGTGTATCCAGGCCGAAGATTATTTCAACCGCGACGAAAACGGCGACCCGATAAGGGCAACGGCAGACAATTATAATTCTTTCAAGACCAAAGGTGGTAGAACGGTTTATGACGGTGGTGGGATCCTTCCGGATGTGGAATTGGAAACCGCGGTCTTTAGTCCTATTACCACCGCTCTTTTAAAAGACAATGCCATTTTTGATTTCGCAACCGCCTATTACTACAAAAACCAACATACAGACTGGAAAAATTTCAAGTTTACAGACGCAGATTACACTGGTTTTTTAAATTTCCTCAAGCAAAACAATTTCAAATTTGAAACCCAGACAGAAACTGCTTTAAAAGATGTTATCAAAAAAGCCGAGGAAGAAAGCCTGAAAAAAGAAATGGAAAAAAGTTATGCAGCATTACTGCAAGATCTGGAGCGTGCTAAAGACAAAGAATTGGTAAACAAAAAAGCGGAAATTGCCTCTTTGTTGACTGACGAAATTGTAAAACGGTATTTCTATCGCGAGGGATTATATGATTATCAGGTGGCAAACAACCCTGAGATCAAAGAGGCTTTGGCCATCCTGAATAATAAAAACAGATATCAGTCCATTTTAAAATAAAGCACCATGGATGCTTTCCTCCTTTTTTTTGAAGAAATGCCCATCTGGATGCGACTGCTTTGGGTGGTGGGTGTTTTGGCTATATTTTGGATATTGGAGGGCTATTATGCATTAGTGGCGATTTCCTATAAAAAATGGAAACACGCCAAAGTTAATTTTGCTTTTCTTCTCTTTACTATGCTAATTAATGTGGGCTTCGGTGCTTTAACCCTGGGAGTATTCTATTGGATTGAAACCGCGCAGTTTGGACTATTACATATAATTAACCTGCCGGTTTGGGTGGAACTAATTGTAGCCCTTCTTGTGCTGGATTTTATAGCACAATATGGCGTGCATTATCTCTTGCATAAAGTAAAATGGATGTGGCGTCTGCACATCATCCACCATAGCGATACCAAAGTGGATGTCACCACCGGCACGCGACATCATCCGCTGGATTTTGTGATACGTGAGACCTTTGCCCTTTTTGCGGTTTTGCTTATGGGAATGCCTATAGCTTTCTATCTTGTTTATCGTATTTTAAGCGTGTTTTTTACCTACTTCACCCACGCCAATATCAATCTGGGACGCATCGACAAATACATCAGCTATGTCTTTGTAACACCAAATATGCACAAATTTCACCACCACTGGGAAATGCCCTGGACAGATACTAATTTTGGGAATATGTTTTCTTTCTGGGATCGCATTTTTGGCACGTTTGTTTATGACGATACTAAGAAAATTCGCTACGGACTGGATTTAGTGGACGACAGCACAGATGAGGATATAATGTATCAATTAAAAATTCCTTTTAATAAAGCTATTAAAACTAAGGAATAATTTACTCTCCCCCTTTTGGGGAGTTGGAGGGGGCTTTTTCCATCCCAATATGCGGAATTCCATCTTCCAGATAACCTTCGCCCACTTCTTTATAGCCGTGTGTATTGTAAAATTTTACCAGATATTGTTGTGCGGAAAGATGAATTTTTGAGGTATTAAAATGAGTTTCAACAGCTATGTTTGCAGCCTTCATCAACTGATGCCCATAACCATATTTTCGTTCAATTTCTTTTACAACTACCCGACCAATGCTGGCATCTTCAAAATAATCACCGGGTCCAAAAAGGCGCGCATATGCGACAAGCACATCATTTTTGTAAGCAAATAAATGCATTGCTTTTTCATCCTTGCCATCTATGTCCTGATACACACAATCCTGTTCCGCCACAAAAACCTCGCTGCGCAATTGCAAGATATCATAGAGTTCTTTAGTGGTAAGTTGTGCAAACGTTTTAATCTGAAAATGCAGGGACATGGTCGTTTTGTTTTTGCTAAAATAGCTATTTTCACTTCAAAAAGAATATATTTAGGATCGATAAAAACCCACCCATTATGAAAACCCTTTACCTATTGCCATTCGTTACAATTCTTTTGTTCACCTCTTGTAAAGAGAACACTGTAAATGTCTTTACGGAAACTTCCCCGGAAATTGACACCATACGACAAATGATCAAAGATTATGAAGCCGGTGACTGGGATGCATATATGTCTCACTATAACGAAAATGCAAAAATCTATCACAACAGGGTAAACAGCAATCCACGAACTATTAAGGAAGCTGTGGAAGAACATAAAAATATAATTTCGCAGGTAAGCTTTTATGGTTATTCAAAAATAGAAAACCAAACCGTGGAAATGATTATCGACAGCAAAGGAACCACCTGGGTGAGCTTCTGGGGAGTGTGGCTAGGCACTTTCGCGCAAAGCGGAAATAAAACCGAAATCCTGGTACATATTACTTCCAAATTTGAAGATGGGAAAATTGTTCAGGAGCATATGTATTGGGACACGGCGCCATTTGTTCTTGAAAAAATGCAAGAGGAAAACGACACTGTCGTTGAAAACTAATCCTGAACAATAATATCTTTACTCAATTCCTTTTTATCATATTCCGGTTGTATGGTAATGTGGTTGATGCCAAAATTGTGATAAAGCAATTCTTCCAGTTCGGTTAAGACTTCATCAAATTCAGAAATTTTAATATCTTGCTGAAACTCCAGATGTGCTTCAAGGTGCACTTCATCTTCATTAAGCTGCCAGATATGAATATGGTGTATGCTTTTTACTTTTGGCAGTTTGTTTACCGTTGCAGTAATTTCATCAACACGTACTTCTTGCGGGGTGAACAACATCAATACCCGGAAACTTTTTTTTAATAAAT
>JBGTDF010000073.1:0-4341 GCA_041748455.1 Planktosalinus sp. | reverse complement strand
GAGGGGACTTTCATTTCTAAAACCATAATATCTATTTATTTTATCCCAAAACTAATTAGGAGAGTGGTTGTGTTTATTTTTTAATTTTCCAAAGTTAATGTTTTATCAAATACACTATCAATTACCCGCTGATGACGACGTTTAGATCTCACCGAACTCCCTGCAGCCGGAGCACCATAAAATTTACGACTGCATATTCTGAAGTTTTTAGATTCCTCAAAATGCATCATTAAATAGCTGTATGCCCCCATGTTGCGAGGCTCTTCCTGTGCCCAAACAATATCATCGGCATTTTTGTATTTTTTGATGATTTTTCGCATCTGGCTTGCCGGTAAAGGGAATAGTTGTTCCAGTCTTACAAATGCTATATCCTCCCTTTTGGTTTCTTCTTTCACTTCCAGTAAGTCATAATAAAATTTACCGGTACAAAAAACCAGGGATTTCACTTTGGCTCCTTTTGCTGTTGGGTCGTCAATAATTTCCTGAAAGCTTCCGTTGGCCATTTCTTCTTTTGTAGAAACCACCTTAGGATGGCGTAGCAAGCTTTTTGGTGTGAAAACAATGAGTGGCTTTCTGTAATTTATTTTCATCTGCCGGCGCAGTAAGTGAAATAAGTTTGCCGGTGTGGTAACATCTGCCACAAACATATTGTCTTTTGCACAAAGTTGCAGATAGCGCTCCATTCTTGCAGAACTGTGTTCTGCTCCCTGACCTTCATAACCATGGGGTAAGAGCATTACCAATCCGTTTTGGAGTTTCCATTTATCTTCTGCCGCTGAAATATACTGGTCGAGCATAATTTGTGCCCCGTTGCTGAAATCCCCAAATTGTGCTTCCCATATGGTAAGTGTATTGGGACTTGCCATTGCATATCCATAGTCAAAGCCTACAACGCCATATTCTGAAAGTAAGGAGTTGAATATGTAAAAATCGCCTTGTTTTTCCTGAAGTTCGTTTAACAAAAGAATTTCTTCTTCACTTTCTTCTACTTTTATAACGGCATGTCTGTGGGAGAAAGTTCCCCTTTCCACATCCTGTCCGCTCATGCGCACGTCATACCCCTCACTCAGCAAAGTGCCATAGGCAAGCAATTCGCCCATAGCCCAGTCCAGTTTATTGTCTTTGAAGTACATGTCTTCACGGGCCTCGATGAGTTTGGCTATTTTTCGTAAAAACTTTTTGTCTTTTGGAAGTTTGGTAATTGTTTTGGCAATATTTGTCAGCTTTTTCAAATCGAAAGAAGTGTCCACAGCTTCCATCATCGTATCTTCTTCTGCATAAATAAAGCCTTCCCATTCGTCTTGCATGAATGGAGTAACAGTGGTTTTTTCCTGCTTTCTCGAGCTTTCCAGTTTTTCTTCCAGAATGTTTTTATAATCGTCTTCCAGTTTCTTAACGTAATCCTTATCTATAACCCCTTCATTGATCAATTTTTCGGCATATATATCCCTTGCATTGTTGTGGGTGGCGATTGCCTTGTATAATTTGGGCTGGGTGAAACGCGGCTCATCCCCTTCATTGTGCCCGTATTTTCTGTAACCTAAAAGGTCGATAAATACATCTCTACCAAATGCCATTCTGTAATCCATCGCAAAAGTTACTGCATGTACAACTGCTTCTGCATCATCAGCATTAACGTGCAGTACCGGTGATAGCGTCACTTTAGCAACATCTGTACAGTAAGTAGAAGAACGACCGTCCAGATAATTGGTGGTGAAACCTACCTGGTTATTAATAACAATGTGAATGGTTCCTCCTGTTTTGTAACCGTCAAGTTGGGCCATTTGTACAATTTCATATACAATTCCCTGACCTGCAATTGCAGCATCCCCGTGAACGATGATGGGTAATACTTTTTTGTTCTCCCCTTTAAAATGGCGGTCTTGTTTTGCGCGTGCGATTCCTTCCACAACGGCTCCTACTGTTTCCAAATGCGAAGGATTAGGAGCAATATTGATATTAATATCTTTGCCACTGGCGGTCATTTTATTTGCCGTCCAGCCTAAATGGTATTTTACATCGCCGTCAAAAATGTCCTGCTCATAATCCTTTCCGTCAAATTCCGTAAAGATATCCTGGGCATTTTTATCAAAAATATTAACCAGTGTACTCAATCTGCCACGATGTGCCATTCCCATCACACATTGTTCCACACCCATTTCAGCAGCTTTTTCGATAATGGCGTCTACTGCAGGGATAAAACTTTCACCACCTTCTAAGGAGAATCTCTTTTGACCTACATACTTAGTGTGCAGGAAAGATTCAAAGGAAACGGCCTCATTAAGTTTTTTAAGGATGTGCTTCTTTTTTTCCGGGGGAAAAACGGGTTGATTTTCGTTTATATTTAATTTATCCTGAATCCATTTAATTTCTTCCGGTTTACGGATAAACATATACTCAATACCTATGGATTGACAGTATATTCTGGATAAATGGGAAATTATATCTCTTAGTGAGGCTTTGCCCATTCCGATTATTGCACCGGCATCAAAAACAGTATCCATGTCTGCTTGTGACAGGCCAAAATTTTCAACAGCCAAAGTGGGCGAATATTGCCTGCGCTCCCTTACCGGATTAGTTAACGTAAATAAATGGCCGCGGGTGCGGTATCCATCTATCAAATTAATAACCTTGAATTCCTTCTGTAGGCTTTCTAATTGTGGGTCACAGTAGGTATCGGGGTTTTCAATTGAAATGGTTTCTGAATGACCGTTTCCACCGTTTTGGCCAAAATCAAATCCCTGAAAAAATGCGCGCCAGCTAGGCTCTACGCTATCAGGATTATCAACATATTGGTCATAAAGGTCTGCAAAGAATTGAGAATGTGCAGCGTTTAAAAAGGAAAATTTATCCATAGTATATGTGACTTCTTGTCGGTTCAAATAAATTTCGACAAAAATACAACATTTAACAATTATAGGAAAAGGTTTAACCTAATTATAATTGTATTAAAATATGTTAAAAATTAGGAAATAAACGGTATTCCAAAAATTTAAGAATACGCAAATTTTTGGGCTTTTTGGTTAAATTAAAGGGAAGTGTTTATTCTTTTAGACGGTCCTGTAAATCAATTGATTAGCAAACCCTGCAAGTTGTTTTTTTCCGGTTTCATTTAAATCCAGTTTTTCCAATAATGAGATAGCTTTGTCTGTATATCTTTTAATCTCCCGGGTTGTTTTTTCTTCAGCACCTGAATTTTTGAAAATGCGAATAATAGCATCGATTTTATCTTCCGGATTTTTAGGCTGGATGCTGTAAAGATGTTGAAGTTCTTGTGCATCTTCATTAGAAGCATCTTTTAAAGCAGTGAGGTAAAGGAAGGTTTTTTTATTGGAAATAATATCGCCGCCCACCTGTTTTCCAAAAAGTTTAGGGTCCCCAAATACATCCAGATAATCATCCTGTAATTGAAATGCGATGCCCAGGTTTCTTCCGAATTCATAAATATTTTTTTGGGAAGATGCTGATACACCTGCTACAATAGCACCCATTTCCATCGCAGCTCCCACGAGAACTGCTGTTTTATAGTCAATCATGTGCAGGTATTCGTCAATCGTTACGTTTTCCCTGTTTTCAAAATCCACATCGAGTTGTTGCCCTTCACAAACCTGAATGGCTGTTTTACTGAACAATTTAGCAAGATGCTGAAAGGTGGCCGCATCATAATTTTCAAATAACTGATAGGCAAGAATCAACATGGCATCGCCTGAGAGTATGCCGGTATTTATATCCCATTTTTCATGAACGGTAACTTTTCCCCTACGCAAAGGGGCATTGTCCATAATATCATCGTGTATTAAAGAAAAATTATGAAACAACTCTACTGCCAGGGCCGCATCCATCGCTTTTTGATAGGCAGAGTTAAAAAGTTCACAAGACATTAAGGTTAGAATAGGTCTTAATCTTTTACCGCCAAGTTCTAAAATATAAATAATGGGTTCGTAAAGGTTTACAGGCTCTTTTATACTAACTTTTTCGTGAAGGTAAGTAACAAAATCTTCCCTAAAAACGTCTAATGAGGTCATGCGTTACATAATTTTTGGCTAAAATACTTTATTCCTGCCAATCCAAACAACTGCATTTAATTTTTCCTTTGTTAATTTATCGTAAAACTTTGGAAACTATTTTTGTTTTAAAAGTTTCCTACCTATATTTGCCGTCAATTATGAGAGAAAAAATTTTAGAAGTAGCAAGTGAGATGTTTTTGAACCTTGGGTTTAAAAGTGTCACTATGGATGATATCGCCAATGAAATGGGAATTTCCAAAAAGACCATTTACCAGCATTTTGCAAATAAAACCAAACTTGTGGAGGCCACAACAGATTATGTTTTTCATTTTGT
>JBGTDF010000072.1:0-1708 GCA_041748455.1 Planktosalinus sp. | reverse complement strand
CCGATCTATTCGGTACCGAATGGATGAGAAAAAGTTTGATGTAGACGGCACCTATAATGCGAGATATGAAATTATAAAAAAACGCATTGACAAGGCTTTTATAAAAAATACTGAGGAGCGCATCACCCAGAAAGGCAAGATTGTTATCGTGTATTCCCATAAAGATGATGAGAAGGAATATAAAAAATACATCCAGTTCCTGCAATCTAAAGGCCTCCTCGGTAAAAAGGTCGAATCTTTGGATTTGGAAGACTTGCAGGGAGTGTTAGGCTTAAAAGCACTTCGCGTTGAAGTCATCTATCACAAAAACAAATCCAAGAAAAGTTATTCTTACGAAGACCTTATGAAAGAATTAGCTGCTAAATAACGTTGAAAGATATTATAAACGCTATAACCGAAACTATAATTCCCGTCATAAAAATAAGATAGGTTACTCGCAAAAGTTTGTATTTTTTGTCGAGCACTTTCCCCAGGAAATATAAATCTTTCATCAAAGATTCATACACATATTTTTTGTCGTTTATAATTTCTTCCATGGCCCATCGGTACTCATCGTAAGGCATTTTGTGAAAATTGCCAAAAAACAGCACATTAACCTCCCGGTTGATAACCTGCTCCTTGGTGAATTCACCCGTGGTTACGTTGGGACGTGTAGAAAGTATTGCCCCTATGATGGAAGCCACACTAAACAACATTAGAATTATAGTAGGCACAATTAAATGCGCATTTTCATCATTATCCAGTCTTGTTCCGATACCTGAAACCACGAGCGTAATAATAATCGCATTTACAGAAAGAAGAATGTTGGCTTTAGTATCTGCAATATCACTCAATTTTAAGTGGTTGCGCATGGTTACCCTGAAAAGTGTCTGTATACTTCGCTCAGGATTATCATTTTTAAGTTTTACCTTAAGCTCTTCTTTTTGATGGTTTTTATTTTGCTTTTCCTTGGTTTTGAGTAGGCTCAATAAATTTTCATCTTTTTTGGGTTCCCAGTTCTTTACGGCATAGGGGGTATAATATTGATGTTTTTTGGTAAATAATTCTATGTTTGCATCTAACCAATCCATTACATTATGGTTTTTAACATTATGAAATTTAAGTTCCTGCCGCAACAATTCAGAAGTTTCCAGATAATATTCTTTGGAAAGGTGCGAGGAATCTGCATCCCTTAAAATTTCATCCAGTTTGTTTGTAGGTGTATTGCTCATGCAAGTCGCCTGGATACAGCTTAAGACTCCTTCTATAATTTCTTGATCAGCTTTTTCCTCCTTTAAGAATTTCTCTGCTATATGTACACTGTGTTCTTCGTGGTTTTGCAAACTTTCAGCATAACCGGCGTCGTGCAACCAGGCAGCAAGAAGTAAAATAAGTTTTTCTTTTTCAGTAAGTTTCTCGGTGTTTTCAATAATCTCTTCCGTGCTTTTCACCACGCGTTTTGTATGGGTATAGTTATGATAAACAAAAGTATGGGGCAGCTTCTCTTTAAACAGGTTTAAAACGAAAGCATCTGCTTTTTGAATCAGTTCAGACATAGTTCTTATTTTACAGCCAAATTAGTAAAATTCTCCAGCATATATTTTAAATAGTTCATAAAATCCAAACATTTCACAAAACTTCCCCATACCCAAATTTAATAGTAAATTTGCTCTCTAAGATTATGCTATGAAAAAAATATCTTTAATTATATTTGCTGTTATTATATCTG
>JBGTDF010000071.1:0-2097 GCA_041748455.1 Planktosalinus sp. | reverse complement strand
CCGCTCCTAAAAGATAGCCGGCAATAGAAGAAAAAACGACACTTACAGAAAGTCGCATTTTAGTTATCTCAGCAAAATCCCTGATAATACTAGTTTGTGCCGTTTGCAATTTTGTGATTTCCAATTTGTTTGAGTTTACCCTGTAGTGGGAAAATGCCCATTATTAAATTGGTGCAAAGATACTTCAACCCGCTTGTTTTAGCAATAAAAGTGGGGATATTATTTCATAATTTAACAATAAAAAATGAAGACTTGTTTTCTATGGTTTATGGATTTTAAAAATCGTAATACCAGTTGAATATATCCGTTCTAATTCCAAAATTTAACCAGGTAGTACTATTTTTAAAAGTGGTTTCTGTGTTAGCCTGCGGATTAAAATCCCTGTAGATCAAACTCGCATATATTTTTAAGTTTGTCGATGGGTTTATAAGATATCCCGCCTGAAATTCACCGTGAAAAACGCTTGTAGTATTCCCTTGGGCGATTTCATTTCCAAAATCGAAAGGCCTGTCCCTTTCGTCCCTGTAAATATCCCCACCATAATTAAAATCATCTGTGCCGTCATTAAAATCAAACCCGCGTTCCCCAAAAATAACTTTTGCACTGCCAAAAACCCTTCCTTTTTCATAGCGCACTATGGCAATAAACTCCTTAAAATTCGCTCCCCAAAGATGCGCCATGGACTGGTTGTTGTGCCCATAATTTAAAACAATGGTATTGTGTGAATAGGTAAACGGACGCACCTGATTGTATTCTGCTTGAATAAATAAATTCTGTACCCCAAATGGTTCGAAATATTTTGCACCTATCTGGAAACCTATTTTGTTTTTCCAGCTTTTTTCCCCACCAAATATATCCCCCGAGGAAAACTCATCAATAATCATTTGACCATAGGTTTGTATTTGATTGGAAAATTTATACTTTCCGCTTAATCCTATAAGTGCATTTCCTGATCGTGGCCCTGTGGAAAATTCAATGGCACGATAAAAAATAATTGGGTTCAGATAGTTTATATCAAAACCACGGTTATTGCTATTATCCCAAATTACACTTTCAAACAAACCTATGTTCAATCGCTTTGTAACGTTATAACTCAGGTAATGCGTTGCCATGTATTTGGTTGTAAAAGCACCATCTATGGTTGCTTCCTGCCTTACATCACGCAAAGACATCCAGGTGTTTGTATATTTTAATTTCCAAAAAGTGGTGTTGACTTTCAAAAACGGACTGGGACTGGCTACATCGCTCAATAAAAGGGACCGATACCCATCCCCTATAAAGTTTTTACCATGGCCAAATTGAAAATTGAACATCTCATTGGGGCTATACGATAAATACCCGGTTGCCACCGGGTAGTCATAAGAATCTGCTTTAAAAGCTTTGGCGATACCCATTCCAGGAATAATAGCCGGGTTACCACCACCATCTGCAGCAATAGATTCTGCATACCGATTAAAATAATCTGCAAATCTTCCCTGACTTTCATATATGACGGAATGAAAATTTAATTTTTTCCCTAAACCTCCCTGCACAACCGCCAGTCTTGTATTGTTGTAGGTAGAACTTATATCGCTGTCAAAATCTTTTCCGGCTTGCAAATCCACACCCGGATCTAAAGTAAACCAATAGTTGTCCCCTTTGAAAGTCACCATGTGTTCATTCCAAAATTTTCTGCCAAACCAGGATGTTTTATCTTTAAATAATTGTTGATCCCGGGCTTCTAAATCCACATACTTATTAACGGTTTGATACAGATATGGTTTTTGGGCGGTATGGGAATTGGTCCCTACCTGATTCATATAATAATCGATTCGGGTATAATCTTGATGGGAAAGTGGAATATTTAGTGCACTGCTATATTTTTCGTTAGTGTACCCTCTATCCTGAACAGCATCATATTCAGAGGACTGTAAATAATTTAATCTTTCAGGAGACTTTTTATTCACATCATTTAAATTTCCCTCTGCCGGTTGCTCCAAAGGAATTTTTACAGGCATTGTAAATTGCATATATGCGGGTCTGGAATTATAAGTTGCGGGCTTGATTTGAGGAAACAGATCAAAAACGCGTTGCATTTCTTCCTTTAATTCCGCATAC
>JBGTDF010000070.1:0-4715 GCA_041748455.1 Planktosalinus sp. | reverse complement strand
GCAGAAAATGAAGTGGTATTACAGTCACTTATTGAGCGTACAGCTAAAATTGGTTATGAACAACAAATTGCCTCTGCTTTTCTTTTAAATTTTGGTCCCTTGAAAATGCAAAGGTTTGATCCTAAGGAATTACATACCAATAAAAAAGATTTTACTATTCTCGACATTAGGAGTCGCTCTGAAGTGGCTTCCGAAAAGTTTTTTGATGATGCTATTCATATCCCCTTACACGAATTAAGAGAACGCACTTCAGAAATCCCTTTAGACAAGTCTATAGTTGTGCATTGTGCAGGAGGGTATAGAAGTGCCGCGGGTAGTAGTATAATACATTCCCAATTACAAGAAAAAGTAAAAGTGTATGATTTGGGTGAAGCCATAACACAATTTCAAAAATGAATTTTATCCGGAAACATTTATTGACCATAATCGGAATTCTCGTAGGAGCAATCGGGGGTTATCTCTATTATCATTGTATAGGATGCCTGAGTGGAACCTGTGCTATTACCTCAAAACCCATTAACAGCTCTTTATACGGAGGTATGATGGGAGGTTTGCTATTGAATATATTTAAAAAAGAAAATAAGAAATCAGAATAATTATGACCACAGAACATATTATAATTGCCAACTTAAGTTGCGGTGGCTGTGTTAATACGATAACCAAAAAGTTGTCGGCCATGCCGGGGGTAGAAAAAGTACATGTTGACTTAGAAAACAGCAGTGTTTCGGTCTTACATAATGAAACGGAAAATAGAGAGGCATTAACAAAAATACTTTTCTCCTTAGGGTATCCGGAGGCAACTGAGAAAAATGGATTATTAACTCAATTAAAAAGTTTGGGCAGTTGCCTAAGCGGTAAACTTTCAAATAAATAAAATGAACCTGGAAAAAATAATTATTGAGAAGCAGGGTACTATTGTAGATGTGCGATCTCGTGTTGAGTTTAGTAGTGGGAGTGCAACCGATGCAATTAACATCCCATTAACCGAAATAGAACAGCAAATAGAAGAAATTAAGAAGCTTATAACTCCTTTAATTCTTTGCTGTGCCAGCGGTAACCGAAGTGGAATAGCATCACAGATACTGGCTCTCAAAGGGGTTGATTCTTTGAATGCCGGCTCTTGGTTTGAAGTAAACAAATATCAATCTCAAATTCAGTAAGCATGTTCAATTCAATTAAACAATTATTTGGTTTTGGGCCAAAAGTAGATTTTTCGGCAATGTTGAGACAAGGCGCCCAAATTTTAGATGTTCGTAGCAAAGGGGAATATGCTGGTGGACATATAAAAGGGTCCGTGAATATTTCGTTAGATACACTTGGGTCTAATGTATCAAAATTAAAAAAAGATAAACCAATTATTATTTGCTGTGCCAGTGGTATGCGAAGTGCCTCAGCGGTCGGTATTCTCAAAGGACACGGTTTTAATCGGGTCTATAATGGAGGTGGATGGACTAGTTTACAAAACAAAATTGCTTAAGATGGAACCACATTATTATAATGTAGACATTCGTTGGGAGAAAGACCGCAAAGGTATGATGTGCTCCTCTGAGCTGAATAAAGAAGCAGGCAAATGTATAGAAGTGGCTACCCCTCCAGAGTTTCCCAAAGGCATGCCGGGTATCTGGTCGCCGGAACATTTGTTTACCGCAGCCGTGAGTAGCTGCTTAATGACCACCTTTTTAGCCATTGCAGAAAATTCAAAGCTAAATTTCACCGGTTTTAGCTGTAATTCGAAAGGAAAATTAGAGCAAGTAGATGGCAAATTTATGATGTCAGAAATTACTTTGGAACCTATCGTTACCATCACCGATGAAAAAGACCGGGAAAAGGCAGAAAAAATATTAAATAAGTCAGAAGCCGCTTGTTTAATTTCTAACTCAATAAAATCCAAAATCATAATGCAAATCACCATTATAACAGAATAAATGAGAACACGAATTTTCAGGAATTGGACCTTTAGACGAGGGCTGTTTATTGCAATGGGAGTTTTTGTTATCGTTCAATCCATAATGAATGAGCAATGGTTAGGCATAGCTTTAGGAGGTTACTTTGCCGCTATGGGCATATTTGCTTTCGGCTGTACCTCAGGGAATTGTCTTGGTGATCATTGCGAAATTAAACCTGAGCAAAGCAAATAGGCTTAGTGACTGTATACCATCCGAAATCAAAATGTAATAGTGTATTTACTTTACACAAAATAGAGTAGTAAGGATTTAATACTAATCATATATTACACCCAGCAATTCCCAAAGCATTGTTTACCCTTCGTTGTTAAATCATCAACTGAAATATTTCATACTAAGAACAGGCAATTTTTATTACCTTGGAGGCATAATAATAGTAAATCGATACTTAATATTGCGGGAACCTTCATTGATTTGAAAAGAATCAATAATGTCAAAAGTTTAATTATTTAATACTATAAACTCGTCTACTTCTAATGCTTACAACACACAACAGATGCACCGATAAGAGATTTTTTTGCTTAGTAAAGGCGGGCAATAATAAACCATAAAACATTAATTACTGATTACCGGGTGGATTAATAGAGGTGAGTCTTATGGTCAAAATAAAGAAAAAAGTACTTTCCGTTTTATATTCCATAAAACACTTGCTATATAGGTCCAAGTTGTGGATAGGGAAGCGTCTTGGTTTAATTCGTTCGGTAATGATTATACCTTATCAGGGCTTTGGTAACGATAATGAACTGTTCTTTCTTGGAAGGGTGTTGAAGAATCGGGGTATAGGGGTTTCGCGCTTAGGAGACAGCAAGTGGCGAAATTTTACAAAGATGTACAAACGCTTCATGACTTGGAAAATTTCGGATGTCAGGGTAGAAGCCTCTTTTGAGGGTATAAAAAAAACTGTAGCCACAGATACTGAGGGATATTTTGAATTCAGGATGAAATTGCCTCAGCCCATAAAAAGTGACCATCCTTGGCAAAAAGTTCGCTTGGAGTTGTTAGACAAAGTAATCCAAAGTCAAAAACCTCCGGTAGTTTATTGCAATGTATTTGTTCCTTCGGAGCATGTGGAATTTGGGGTGATTTCTGATATTGATGATACTATTGTGCCTACAGGTGCCACAAGAGTGTGGCAAATGCTAAAAACCACCTTTCTTGGCAATGCGCAAACAAGAGTTCCTTTTCCGGGAGTCGCTGCCTTTTATCAGGCACTATCCAAAGGACTTGTGGGTCACGAAAATAATCCTTTCTTCTATGTATCGAGTTCACCTTGGAATTTGTACGATTTTCTGCATGAAGTAATGAATATTCATATGCTTCCCCAAGGACCTTTAATGTTAAGAGATATAGGGTTGTCCCGGGAGCATTTTTTTGCCGGGAGTCACTCAGAACACAAACTTCTTCAAATTAAAAGAATATTCGACATCATTCAGGACATTCCTTTTATCCTAATTGGTGATTCCGGCCAGCATGATGCCGAAATTTACTTGCAGGTAATCAAGGATTTTCCCGGCAGGGTTAAAATGGTTTATATTCGAGACATCGATCCTGCCAGACATGAAAAGGTTCTTTTTACGACAGGGGAAATCAAAAAGTTAGGGGTTGAAACACTATTAGTTACTGATACGATTGAAGCCACTCACCATGCGGTTTCTAAAGGGTGGATTTTGAAAGAGGATGTTGCCCAAATTGTTGAAGAAAAAAAGGACGATGAAGATATTTCTTAATTTGTAATTGAACTGAATTTGTAAATATTCTGTGCTGCTGAAAAAGGATTTTTTAAATCCAGTAAAAAAGACAAAATACCAAAGTCCCAAATCCTTTATCTTTTCTTTTGGGTTTCCTAAACCAAATAAAAATGCAGAATAATTTTGAAAACTGCATAAAATAATCCAACAGTTATTTGAAAGTAAATCCATACATACCAGGAAAACTATCTCAACATTTGGACATACGTTTTCAATGATAAATAGTAAAAAATAGCCGCCATCGTAGGAAAAATAACTCCAACAATAAGAAGGGAATAGTTCAGCATACTTTCATCATTAAAAAGATAATCCGTGAACATGGCAGTGATAGTTGGCCCCATTCCCAATCCGATTAAATTGAGAATAAACAAAAACACCGCTGAACCAAAAGATCGCATATTGGACGGCAAAATTTCCTGCGTAGAAGCGGAGGCCGGCGTAATGGTAGCACCAATAAAAAAATTTAGCGGAATTGTCATTATCATAGCCATTTTCTCAGTAGGCATCAAGGTAAAAAAAACCGTGGAAATTAATAAGCCCAATACGGAGTACATTGCTGTTCGCGGTTTTGCGTCTTTATATCCTCTTATATATAAAGCATCTGATAAACGGCCGCTAATTAGCGTCCCTATGGTACAAAAAATAGCAAAGGAAAGCCCATAACCTACACTGATTTCACTCACATTAGAACCGAAAGTCCGAACAAAAAAAGTGGGGGTCCACAAAGAAAAACTGTAAGCGACAACCGTGTAAAGTCCTGTAGCAATACTAATTAGTATGAAGGATTTCTGATTCTTTAGCAACTTCAAAGACTGAAGAATAGAAAAATTGCTTTTTGATACCCCTTTTCTAGGGGGCTCTTTTACTGTGAGCATTAAAGCCATAATTACTATTCCCGGAATACCTATCAACAAAAAAACACTTTGCCATGGATTTAGTTCGCCAATCAATGGAATGTTCCAGATGGCTTCTTCAGTAGATAATTTTACTAGTAGTCCACCTA
>JBGTDF010000069.1:0-2745 GCA_041748455.1 Planktosalinus sp. | reverse complement strand
TAGCTTTCGGATAGTCTTGCAATTCTTCGGTCAAGTCGCCTCCTTTAAGATAGAGAATCCCGTTCTTTAAAGCATGGTTGCTTTTTTTGGCTATTTTTCCTTGTACCCAATGCACAAAAGTAGGCATAGCCGCCACTGCCCTGCTTACTATAAAATCATATTTCCCATTAATTTCTTCCACACGGGCGTTAGTGTATTTTACATTTTGCAATTGTAATCCCTGTACAACTTCCTCCACTACTTTAATTTTTTTTCCGATGGAATCCACCAGGTGAAATTTAGTTTCAGGAAACATGATTGCCAAAGGAATCCCCGGAAAACCACCACCGGTACCAACATCCAGAACAGAAGCACCTGCCTTGAATTCCTGAACTTTAGCAATTCCCAAAGAATGTAATACATGACGTAAATACAATTCTTCAATATCTTTTCGTGAAACTACGTTGATTTTAATATTCCAGTCTTGATATAGTGTTTCCAAAAGTGAAAATTGTGCCTTTTGGGTATCGGTTAATTCAGGGAAGTAAGTAGTAATCAAATCCATAGTATTCATTAAGGGCACAAAAATAAACAATTATGTTGTTAATTATTGCTAATGTCTAAAGGATGGCAACGATTATTAGTTATCTTTGCAAAAATTTAAATTCCGTGAAAACGTTATTTGTAAAATTTTAAAAATGATTAGACCCACAATTCGCTTCTCCAGAAAAGATCCCGCAAATTTTTTCAAAACCCTAAATTCCCGTGTAAACGACTATTTCAAAGAAAAAGAACTTAAAAAAACAGGCAACTGGAAACTTCATTTGAAGACCATAGCCATGTTTGCCATCTTTTTGACACCTTACTTTTTAATACTCACTTTAGACATTCCTGGGTGGGCACAGTTGCTCTTAACCATTGTTATGGGTATAGGTATGGCAGGTGTAGGAATGAATGTGATGCACGATGGGAACCACGGTTCTTATTCTTCAAAAAAATGGGTCAATAAATTTATGGGTGGTACTATATATATCCTTGCGGGAAATGTATATAACTGGCAAGTACAACACAATGTGCTTCATCACACCTATACAAATATACACGGTCACGATGAAGATATGGAAGCCGGGAGAATAATGCGTTTCAGCAAACATTCTGAGTGGAAACGCTTTCACAGATTTCAACATTTATACTCTGTTTTTCTGTATGGCCTATTAACTTTTAACTGGGCGCTGACTACAGATTTTAAACAAACCAGGAATTATCTAAAAAGAAAACTTTCTTATGGTGAATTTCCTAATCCGGTAAAGCAATGGAGTATAGTGGTAATTTCTAAAATCATCTATATTTCCATTTGGATTGTTATTCCTATGCTTATTCTTTCTATCGCTTGGTGGAAAGTACTTCTAGGATTTTTTATAATGCATTATGTAGCGGGAGTTATATTAAGTGTAGTATTTCAATTAGCTCATATGGTGGGTGATGCTCAAATGCCCCTGCCTGATGCTACCGGAAACATGAAAAATACCTGGGCAATACATCAATTGTATACCACTGTTAATTTTGCTACTAAAAACAAAATTGTAAACTGGTATACCGGCGGATTGAACCATCAGGTAGAACATCATATTTTTCCAAATATCAGTCACGTTCATTATACCAAGATTTCTAAGATAGTAAAAGAAACCGCTAAAGAGTTTGATTTACCTTACCACGAATACAAAACAACCAGAAAAGCAGTACTATCGCATTTCAATCACCTGAGAGAAATGGGAATGAAACCTGCATTAAGCGCTTAATAGATTAGTTTTATTAAAAATACTTACCTAAATTTGATGTTAAACTATCTTATTTAGGTTTATTTTTTTTGAGCTTGAAGAATTTTTTCAACTAACCACAAATTATTTTCTAAATTTCATGAAGGAACATCTATCTGACAGGGTCAACAATATGGCAACATCGGCTACACTTGCCATGGCCGCAAAAGCTCGTGAATTAAAAACAGAAGGAAAAGATATTATTGGCCTTAGCCTTGGCGAACCTGACTTTACCATTCCTGAATTTATAAAAGAATCTGCAATTCAGGCAATAAAAGATGATTACCACTCTTACACCCCTGTAGATGGATATGCTGAATTAAAAAATGCCATCATCCATAAATTTAAAAGGGATAATAACCTTACTTATGAAGCCTCGCAAATAGTAGTTTCCACTGGTGCAAAACAATCTCTTGCGAATATAGTAATGGTCATGCTCAATGATGGTGACGAAGTTATATTACCGGCTCCTTATTGGGTAAGTTATAGTGATCTAGTTAAACTGGCGGAAGGGGTCCCGGTAGAAATTCCCACCACCATAGAAAGTAATTTTAAAGTCACCCCACAACAACTGGAAGCAGCCATAACCCCAAGAACTAAACTTATCATGTACAGTTCGCCATGTAACCCCAGCGGTTCTGTATACAGCAAAAAAGAATTGCGCGCACTCGCAGATGTATTAAAAAAACATCCTAATATCTATGTGGTTTCAGATGAAATCTACGAACATATAAATTTTGGTGAAAGGCATACTTCCATGGCAGAATTTGAAGATATGTATGACCGCACCATCGTTGTTAATGGAGTTTCCAAAGCTTTCTCCATGACCGGATGGCGCATAGGCTACATTGGAGCACCGGCCTGGATTGCCCGCGCCTGTAATAAAATGCAGGGACAAATTACCAGTGGTTCAAATGCCATTGCCCAACGTGCAACAATAACTGCTCTG
>JBGTDF010000068.1:0-3442 GCA_041748455.1 Planktosalinus sp. | reverse complement strand
CAATAACTTCACCGAAGTAGAATTCTATCAGTTTTTTGGTTCGTTTGACGGTTTAAAATCTGCTATCTGGACTACATTTTTTGAAATGACTATGGATCTTGCGCATAAAAACAAGGATTTTGAAAGCTTTGGCAATCAGGAAAAAATGCTTACGTTTTTCTATACCTTTTTTGAATTGCTCACCGCAAACAGAAGCTATGTGCTTTTCACCCTGAAAGAACACAACGATATGTTGAAAAACATGCAACAACTTTCCGGTTTAAGGAAAAAAATAAAAGTGTTTGCAACTGAATTAATTGAGGATAAAAATGACGAAAAGCAATTAAAAATATTGAAGCAACCCGCCATTATTTTTTCTGAGGGTGCATGGTTGCAAACCATTTTTATTCTGAAGTTCTGGATGGATGATAATTCGCCTGCTTTTGAAAAAACAGATCTTGTAATTGAAAAGTCTGTCCGTGCTATTTTTGATGTTTTTGCTACATCACCTTTGGAGAGTGTTATTGATTTTGGCAAATTCCTTTGGAAAGAGAAAATGGCTTAGGAAGTTAGAAGTACAAAGTTTAAAATTTGAATACTATATAAATTCGCTTGCATTAGCGGACCAGCATATAAATGAAGACATTAGATACTATTCCTACTGGAAAAATAAAACGAGCATCCCAACTGGTGAAAACCGGTGTAAAAGTGGGAGGTAATTATTTAAAATATTATGGCGAAAAGCTCGTCAATCCAGAACTCACAAAAGATAAACTTAACGAGAGCAATGCCGAGGATATCTATGACAGCCTGAAAAGCTTAAAAGGAAGCGCCCTTAAAGTTGCCCAGATGCTGAGCATGGAAAAAAATATTATGCCGCGTGCTTATGTGGAAAAATTCTCTTTGGCGCAATTCCAGGTGCCGCCGCTTTCAGCAGCATTGGTGCGTAAAACCTTTAAAAAATACCTGGGTCAGGAACCCGAAGCCATATTTGATACCTTTGATGCAGATTCGGTGAATGCGGCCAGCATTGGACAAGTGCATCGCGCCACTCGGGAAGGAAAACAACTCGCAGTCAAAATACAATACCCCGGTGTAGCAGAAAGCATTAGCAGTGACCTTGCATTGGTAAGGCCGGTTGCGATGAAGATGTTCAATATCAAAGGCAAGGATTCTGACAAGTACTTTAAAGAAGTAGAAGATAAATTGCTGGAAGAGACAAACTATAATCTGGAGTTACTGCAAAGCAAGGAAATAACCGAGGCCTGCGCATCCATACCGAATATTATTTTTCCCACTTACTATGAAAATTTATCCAGTGAACGCATTCTTACCATGGACTGGATGGAAGGAGAACATCTTTCCCAATTTACCAATCGTAATACAGACAGGGAGGTCGCTGATAAAATAGGTCAGGCACTATGGGATTTTTATATGTACCAAATGCATATTTTAAAAAGTGTACACGCTGATCCACATCCCGGAAATTTTTTAGTGGATAAAGAAAATAATCTGATAGCGATTGATTTTGGATGTATCAAAAGGGTTCCTGAAGAGTTTTACATACCTTATTTTGAACTGGCACGCCCCGAATATATAAATAATCCGGAATTGTTCATGGAGCGTATGTTTGCTTTGGAAATTTTAAAACCGGAAGATACACCTGAAGAACTTAAATTCTTTTCCGAACTTTTTCATGAAATGCTGAGCTTATTTACGTTGCCATTTCATAACGAAAATTTTGATTTCTCAGACCCTGTTTTCTTCGGAAAAATTGCAGAACTGAGCGAGAAGTATTCTAAAGATACCGAAATAAGGAAAATGAACGGTAACCGGGGATCAAAGCACTTTTTATATATAAACCGAACCTTTTTTGGATTGTATAATTTAATGAATGATTTGGGTGCAAGGGTTCATATAAACGACTATAAAAAGTATGTGTAAATATTTTAACAGAATAATTAACAAAACATTTTGTTTGTTTATTTGGAAAAAAGATTAAACAGTATTATTTTTACAGTGTAAGATATTATTTGAGGGAATTAAATTGCTATGAAAGCCTAAAACTAAATCCCGTAGTATAATAATTTTATTTATTGGTTAGGTTGTTTAAGGGGCAAGTTCCATTCTTCGGAATTTGCCCTTTTTTGTTTATAATATCTTCTCAAAAAATGTCTGTTATATAATTCCAATTTCTTTAGAGTGTGCAATGGCATCGCGGCTATCCTTAAAATAGAAGATAACAATATCCAGGCTTGCAATGGTTTTTAATGCTTTCATCTTTGAGTTGCTTGGTTTTCTTCCGGTTTGCCGTATGTAAACAGCTTTAATATTTAACGGAAATATCTTTGCAATGCGCTCATAAATATAGACATCCTGTTGGGAATCATCCCCTAGCAATACATATTGAATATTGGGATAAAAAGAGATAATGTCTTTTATCTTTTCAAATTTATGATCGTGACTTCCCCTTCCGGAAAAAAGAAAATCGGTTAATCCGGTTTTTATCTTTTTAAGTTTAATAACCGCCTTAGGCATTAAATGCATTTCTGCAAAGTCATTGATGAATCCATAGAGATTCCATTCACTGCTCGATACATAAAAGAAAGAATTGAAAGCGGTCTCTTCCTGTCCAAAAGAACTTAAAGCCCTGTAATGATCTGCCACATCACCATAAACTTTTCGTTTATTAATGTTTTTAAGCAGCATGATATAGATTTTTTTAAAGAAATTATTACTGTGAGAGACGAGAAAAGTATCATCAATATCTGATATTATACCGTATTTACTGGCGAAAGGTTTTAAAAGTTCCTCTTTACCCGCAATGCCAAAATCCTTGAATTTACTGCTTACCTTATAGCTATGCCAGCCACTTTCCAAATGTTGGTTAAAAGGAATATTGAAGCGAAAATAGCCATCTTTTAATGTTTTAGTGCTTACTTCGATGCCTTTAAAATGTAGGGTGACTACAGCATCAGCAATTGGTTTTATCCTAAACATATGCAATATGGAAAATGCATGGCGGTATCCCCGTCTGTCTAAACGGTATTTATCAGGTGCCCACGACCGAAAGAGATGTCCAAAGACAACCAACTGGTTTTCATTGACATATCCGCGGTATAATTTCAAATCAATTTTAGCCATTTTTTATTATTTCCAATACTTGCCGTAGTCTGTAAATTATCTAAATTTACCACTAAATTACAAACCATGGCGCTTCTAAAAAAAATTCTTTTAATCGTAAATCCAATTGCCGGTGGCGTGGACAAATCAGAGAAGATTGCCAGGGTGCAGGACGCATGTAAAAAGAGAAATATACATATTATTATTCTCAATACTATCGGGCAGAACGATGTGGAACGAATTAAAGCTGCGTTAAAGGAAAACAAACCAGATCGTGTAATTGCTATGGGAGGCGATGGCACTCTTAAAACCATTGCTACTGCTTTGAAAGGCACAAATA
>JBGTDF010000067.1:0-1758 GCA_041748455.1 Planktosalinus sp. | reverse complement strand
AGTTACAGGTTTCCAGTATTTCATTATACTTTTCCAACCATCCGGTTGTGCCACAAACCACCGGCACATTTTGTGCAAAAGCAGCTTTTAGATGTTTTACGGCGACTTCCGGCGAACTGAATTCTATAGCGACATCTGCATTGGAAAGATCTAATTTTTCAGAAGTGGACCTTATTCGGCACACGATTTCATGGCCCTTTTCCAGTGCCAGTCTTTCAATGGTTTTTCCCATTTTTCCGTATCCTAAAAGTGCAATTTTCATTTTAGTTTAGTCTGAAAGTTAAGGAGAGTCCGTAATTTGTGGATGCATCAAAGGAATCAAAATTTATATTTGGTTTTAAAGACAAATCTTCAGACACATTAAATTGTTTTAAATGGGCATCGACGTTTGCATCGACTATATTCAGCAAATAAAAGCCGACAGCCACCGCAATACTCACATCTTTATTGCGCTGTTCCCTGCGCTGTGCCCTTATTAAGGTTTCATCAGCAACTCCCTGAAATTCATCATCTGTAAAACCGGCGAGACGTCTTTTATAGGCATCCCTGAAACGTTGGTATTCTTTATCACGGTCTAAATAAAAGTAAATACTACTACCTATTCCGGCATAAATGATAGGGATTTTCCAGTATTTTTTATTATAAGCCTGTCCAAGACCGGGAATTACCGCGGAATAAAAGGCAGCTCTTGAAGGAGCCAATGCATCATAAGGTTCCCTTTCCACATTAGCAACCGGAATGGCTTCCTGAGTAATGTCAACCCTAAGCGTGTCAGATTCCTGCGCCCAGATGGTTGTACACAAAAGGATAAAAACAAAATGGTACAGGCGGCTATTCTTCACCTTTGATTAATTTGGAAATTCGCTCAAAATCTGCTTTATTTTTGAAAGGAATAATAAGTTTCCCTTTACCGGATGCATTTACTTTTACTTCGGTTTTTGTTTCAAAATAATCAGAAAACTCTTTAGATGCTTTTTTCGCGAAAGCGGGAATTAATGCTTTCTGTACGGAAACGATTTCTTCTTTATTTTGGGATTTACGCACCAAGGCTTCTGTGTCCCTTACGGAAAGGGAATTGGCGATTATTTTTTCATAAATATCCAATTGCCCGGAAACATCTTCCACACTTATCAAAGCCCTGCCGTGGCCCATACTTATAA
Organism: Planktosalinus sp.; assembly: GCA_041748455.1. Taxonomy (GTDB): domain Bacteria; phylum Bacteroidota; class Bacteroidia; order Flavobacteriales; family Flavobacteriaceae; genus Planktosalinus. The sequence continues at coordinate 598 of JBGTDF010000067.1, read as the reverse complement.
AACCATCGCGCATTCCGGTCTGGATGATGGGATCCAGTTTTAATAAACGCAAATAATTAGCAATCGTGGAACGGTTTTTACCTACACGTTCACTTAATTCTTCTTGCGTTAAATCAATTTCTTCAATCAATCGCTGGTAAGAAATTGCAATTTCTATGGGGTCTAAATCTTGGCGTTGTATATTCTCTACCAATGCCATTTCCAGGGATTCCTGATCGTTGGCAATGCGAATGTAAGAGGGAATTGTTTTAAGACCAATAAGTTTTGAAGCGCGGTATCGACGTTCGCCGGAAACCAATTGATAGGAATTAAAACCCAATTTTCTTACGGTTATAGGTTGAATAACCCCCAGTTCTTTGATAGAGGAAGCGAGTTCCCTAAGGGTTTCCTCATTAAAACTGGTTCGCGGTTGAAACGGATTTACCTCAATGGAATCCAGATCCAGCTCTACAATACTGCCCACTACTTTGTCTGCATTTTTATCGTTTGCAGATTGAATATCGTTTTCAGGATCTTTCAGCAATGCTGAAAGTCCTCTGCCCATTGCTTGTCTTTTGGTTGCTTTGGCCATGAATTACTTGTTTTTTGAAATTATTTC
>JBGTDF010000066.1:0-1617 GCA_041748455.1 Planktosalinus sp. | reverse complement strand
CTGAAAATAAAACAAAGCACCCCTATTTCCAATGGCATTGCCTAACAATATCAATGGAAGTAATGCTATACCTAAAGCAATTCCAAGAATGGAAAGTACATAATTAGTAAGGTAGTGGAAAAGCAAATAAAGTTTATTCTGGTTACTTCTGCTGAATGGGAAATATCTGTAAAAATCTTTATCTATTTGATGCACAGGAACCCTGTAGGTGAGTTCCTCATACACCTGCGCATATTCTTTAATAGGGAATCCCCTTTCCAGTAAATCCAGCAATTCGGTGTAAATGGGTAAAGACACCCGTTTTGAGATTCCCGATGCCACAATAATTTCAGATATAGAATTTTCATTAAGAACTCTTTTTAAATCGAGCGTTGCAAATTCCTGTAGGTTTTCATAGCTAATACCCGTGGAAATTTCTTTTCCGGTATTTATAAACCCGACAACTTTGTAATTGGGATCAGACTTTTCAATGGCATCTGCCATAATGCCCATATCATTTGTGTTTCCCAAAAGTAAAATTCGCTTATAAAAACGAGGGGAAGAAATTAAAGTTATATATGCAAAACGCCATATAAAGAGTGCCAGAATTATGGCAACGAAAAAGAATACAATTTGGAGCCTGTTATTTGGAAGTTGTGGGGTGTAATAAGGAGTTAATAAATAAAACAAAACCGTCAGTGAAACTGCTAAAACAATATTTTTAAAAACAGTATCCAGCTTGCTTGCTTTTTGTAAATCATACAACTCAAATATGGTCCCAAAAATGCTTAAATACAAAGCTAAAACAATAAGCCATTCCCATCTTTCAGTAGTAATTGTGAGATAGTCAAATTTGAAAACAATACCCACTAAATACAAAATCACAAATACTATAAGTATATCGAAAATGCGAAGTAAAACCTTGCGTTCTGATATTTCAAAGTGTATTTTTGATTTACTTTTCATTCTTTCAGAATATATGTTTATTGAAATGGAATATCTTTAAAAATCAATATTAAAATCACACATCTTATACCGTATAGAATCCTATTCCTAGGAGGAATAAAAATACAATTTCTTATTTAAAAACAGATTCCCATAAAACCTTTACTTTTTCCCAATCAAAGCTTTCTGCTTTGTGTCTTGCGTTATTCGAAATATCATTTGCCAAAGTACTATTTTCCAATAGTTTTATAATTGCATGCGTCATCATTTCAGTATTATTTGGTTCCACCAGAAGTGCATCTTTTCTGTCCTCCAGCAAATAAGGTATCCCCCCGATATTAGTGGAAACAACCGGAAGTCCCAATGCCATAGCTTCTATAACGCTTACAGGTGTATTGTCAAAATTAGTGGTATTTATAAAAATTGCATATGCCTCAGAAAGCTTTATCCATTCCTCTTTAGTTAATTTTCCGGTAAACAATACATTTAATTTTTTTGTTTTTGCGTATTCCTTGCATTTTTGCAAGGACCCGTCTTTTTCAGGCCCCACCATAGCAAGAGAAACTTCCGGATATTCATTCTGAAGTTTTTCAATCACACTAAGGGCCAGCATAGGGTTGTATATATTTGAAAAAGACCGCACCCAAAGTAGTTTCGGCGTCATTTTTCGTGGGAAATATTTGTAATTTTTTA
>JBGTDF010000065.1:0-1684 GCA_041748455.1 Planktosalinus sp. | reverse complement strand
ACCTATCTCCCTCGTAGGGAATGTAAACACCCCGGCAATGATTATCTGCGGGGAAAATGATTACAGGACCCCCATGAGCGAATCTGAACAATACTACAACGCATTGAAGATCCAAGGCAAAGAAGCCATGCTGGTGCGCATCCCTGAGGCAAGTCATGGCATTACTGCCAGGCCTTCCAATTTAATAAGACAGGTGGGTTATATTGTGGGATGGTTTGACAAGCATCAATAAACTTGGTGACACCTTATCTTTTAAGTTTCTGAAGGACTTTTTTCAAACGGTTTTATACTAGAAAAAGAAGAATGGATTGCCACTTTGGGTTTCTCCTTGCTTTCCCAAAGTATTAAATTTCCAGCTAAAGCTTACCATAAAATACTGTTGTAAAACTTTACTTTGGGTATCTTGTATGAAATTTTGGCTTACAGAACGTCTTGCGTTTGTATTTTGATTTAAAATATCATAGGCCTTTACCGTAATGATGCCCTGGTCATTTAAAATGGTGTATGCTAGTGTGCTGTTCCAAAACCACGAACTTCTTTGAAAACCGGCTGCCACATTTGGGTTATAATTATAGTTGATGTCGTTGCGCCACTCGAGGTTTTTAGGTAAAAATGTAGCCGTTTGCAAACCTATATTATGGCTGACAAATTCTTCTTCCTCAAAAATAGCTATATCATATTCATTGCTATTAAAACTCAGGCTATAATTCGGCCTTATTTCTAAAACATCTTTCCAAGTATATGTAAATCCAAGATTGGGCGTAAGACTAATGAACCTGGATGCAAACTTTTCCTCATTATTGAAATTAATAACCTTTCTAAAATTACCATTAATCCCTGCTCCATACTTAATAGTATGTAACGTGTCCAGTTTTATAGTTTTACTATACCTGCTGCCCAGGTATCCACTATAATTACCATTAACATTTGTGAATGTCGTGGTTCTTATTAAGTTTTCATCAAAAAAGATTATTGGAGTTACTTGATTATTGACAAAGGAGATATTAGAGTAAATATTTATACCCCCCGATAAAAAATCAAATGTGTTATAACTAAGATAAGCCATGTGGGTATTGACAGGTTCCAAATCGGGATTACCTATGATTGTATTGAGCGGGTCAGAAACATCTTCAAAGGGCTGTAATTGCTCTAGAGTAGGAGGAGCATTATTGAGGCTGTAATTAAAATAAACCGATTTTTGAGGAGTGAATCTGTAATTTAAAAACGTGCTGTATTCTATGGCTTCAAATTCTTGTTTTGCGCTTAATTCAGGTCGCAATCTGTCTGTAGTTTCTATATCCCTGACCACATAACCCACATTAGCATTAAGTGAATAAGCTTCTTTTCTTAACGAAAGACCCATCGCGGGGGTACTTCGGTTATTTTTAAAAATAAAATCTGTGCTCAATAACGAATTAAAGGCATCATATTCTTGGGTGTTTTCATTGAAATCAAACGTGCTGCGCAAACTTTTTCGCGTGTCAGCACGATAACTGTACCTCAAATCAATAAAGAGTTCTTTTGCCACCAGGGGAATACTGTATTTTATTGATGTGAAGATGCTATTCAAGGTCTGACTCCTGTTTGTAAATTGGTTTCTGATTTCTTCATTTATGGGCCCTTCCGAAAAGAATGTTTCTGAATTAAGAAAATCATTTCCTTCCAGATCATTCCATTCATTATT
>JBGTDF010000064.1:0-4215 GCA_041748455.1 Planktosalinus sp. | reverse complement strand
GAGCTAAGGAGGAAGGTAATGTTACCATTTAAGCTCGCTCGACTTTCGCTAAGCGGATGCAAATATAAATTAAATTTCTAGGGATACAAATACAAAGTGTAAAAAAATAATATTTTATGGCTTTCTGGCAATTTCAAGGTTTAAATTAATGCCTATCTAAAAATGAATGCATGATTAATAGACAGAAAAAGTAATTATACCCTGAGTTACTGCTCAAAATAAAAAGCAGAAAACGTGTGTTTTCTGCTTTATTTTGGAGGACAAAAGATTTAAATTATTAAGTAAAAGGTGAAGTTTTTTAAAACGAAACTTTTACTTGTTATAAATTTTTATATATCCCCCAAACATCGATTTTCTTTCCTCTCCAGCGGGATCCAAAAACCTTATGTATTTTTTAAATGTAAATTTGACACCTCTTTTAGGAAGCAAGACTTCTTTCTTTGTCCAACTTGTTTTTTTTCCTTTTCCAGTTTGGGTAAAGACTTACATAGGCTTCTACGGCATCATTAAATTCTTTAACGTCCTGCATGGTAATCTTGTTTTTACGCAATACCGTTTTGTAACGTTCTTTGTAGTTAAGTGAAATCATAATCTTAGAGTTTTTTGAGGTTGTTGTTTTTCTAAGGGGATGCTTCTTAATAAACCAATGCTATCACACCGGTTAATTTTATAATCCAAAGATGCAACATGTAATCAATAGCAAACAAGAGGGTTTTTCCTGTAATTGTGTATGTGTTTGTACTTATTTATTCACCATAACGCCCAGGTCAATAGCAGTGGGCAGTAGCAGTGGTCACTAATCAGTGATTAGCTTGTAATGTAGAATCATTAATGTCGAAATATATTCTCTTTTCTTTTTCAATTACCCGCTAAGGTTTCGGCTCCGCTCAACCACCGCGCTCAAACAACTCAATTCCTTAATAACTCAATTCCTTAATAACTCAATTTCTCAATAACTCAATTTCTCAATAACTCAATCTTCGAACTCCGAAGCTTTAGCGAAGGGGTTAACTCAATCACAAGGAAAGAAATACATATATATTTTACTGTTCCCTTAAAAATACTATTTTTGTTTTCTATCCCCTACTAATTTTTGAAATCTACTTTGTTGAAAAAAAATATAGTTACATCCCTGATGTTGTGCCTTTTTGCGCTCACCCAGGCGCAAACCGGTGATGACTTTTGCCTAAAAGTCTATAAAGTCAATATCTTAATACAAAAAAACCACTACGCCCCTAAAGCTATCAATAACGTTTTTTCAGCATATGTGTTTGATAATTTTCTCAGGCAACTAGACAATGACCAAACCATTTTCTTACAAGAAGAAATCGACTCCCTTTCCCACTATAGACACCTGCTGGACGATGCAATTTTTAAAACCGAATGCGGCTTTATGGATGCCTTTGTACACTTTTATGAAAAAGGGCTGAAACGCAATCTGGCAATGGTGCAGGAATTAAGGGAAGAAACTTTTGTGCCTGAACCCGGTGACACACTGCGTTTTGTAAAAAGAGAAAAACTAGTCTATTACGACAAGATTGAAAAAATAAAAAACCTATACCGCAAGCGACTCACCTATGAAGTACTCGACCAGGTGGCGCGCTCCGGCAAGAATAAAGACTCATTGTACATACAGTTGCCACTGGTAGCAGAAGAGCTCAGACTACAGCAACTGGACAATTATACATGCAGCATACAAAACTCCCTGAACCCGGGACCGGGTATGCAATACTTCATGGAAGACCTTTTCATCAATGTGTTTTGTTCATTTTTTGACCCGCATACCAATTTTTTCAGTGCCGATGCCAAATCCGGGTTTTTTAATTCCCTTTCTTCGGGGAGTCTGGGTCTGGGTCTCATTATGGAACTTAGCGCAAACAATGAGGTAAGCATTAACGATATCCTTACCGGAAGTCCGGCGTTTCTGGACCCCCTTATTGAAAAGGGCGACCGGCTCATGCGTGTAGGCTTTGGCGAAAAGGAATACGAGGTCAACTGCACCAATATGAATGTGGTGCACAACTACTTTTATTCAGACAACTACAAAGAACTCGAACTCACTTTCCGGAAGAAAAGCGGGGTCGATTACCGCACCCAACTGCAAAAGGAGGTATTGAAAAATTATGAAAACACCACCTATGGTTTTCTCATCGGTGGCAAAAAGAAAGTAGGCTATGTGTACATCCCCAGCTTTTACAGCAATATGGAAGGCAACAGTACCAACCTGTACACCGACCTGCTTTTTGAACTCAATCACCTGAAACGTGCAGGTGCCAAAGGTTTTATTATCGATCTGCAATACAACTCCGGTGGCGATTTAATGCAGGCATTTTATATGCTCACCCTGTTTCTGGACCAGGCACCACTTAGCGTTTTTAACAACCGTCGTTCAGGCCCTGAACTGGTTGTTAATTTAAACAGAAAGGCCAACTTTAGCGAGCCGGTCATTATATTGATCAACGGCTTTTCAGCATCGGCCAGCGAACTCTTTGCTTCTACCTTACAAGACCAGAACCGCGCGGTGGTGCTTGGGCAGCGGTCCTATGGCAAGGGCACCCTGCAAACTTTTTTCCCTATGGATGAAGAAGCAGAAGACCCCGAATTGCTAAAAGTCACCATAGAAAAAATATTCCGTTTGAACGGAAAAAGCCACCAGCGCAACGGTGTATATCCAGATATTGTGACCCCCGCATTGCTGGAAGGTTTTTACTCCAGGGAAGAAGACAATACCAACGCCCTGGAAGGGGAAGAAATAGATTTAGGCTATAACGAAAGAAAAAACAGGCTCCCACGCTCCTATCAAAAGGCCATTGCCGTGGCAGAAACGCGCATCGCAAACGATGCCCATTTTAAGAAAATAACCGCACTCAATGAACAGCTGTCGCAGGAAAAGAAAAGCAGGGATCCCCTCCCGCTGGAGTTTGGCGAACTGTTTAAGGAGGTGACCCGGGAAAACACGCTTTTTGCCCGGTTTACTGAGGTCACAGAAAAAACCTATTCCCTCGATGTACAGGTGCAGGACAAAGACAAAAAAACCATACAATACAACCCGTTGCTGCAAACCATGCTCGAAAACAAAAAAGAAAACCTGCTCAGTAACCCCGATATTTATGAAGCGGTGCAGGTGATGCGGGATATGTTTTAGAGGAAAATTAAACTGCTTCTTTATTCTACATAGTCAATAAATACCCCTCCAACTCCTCCTCTGTGTAAAATTCACAGACCATTTTGTAAGGCACCGCATTCAAATAATTATCAAGCTCCTCCTGTTGATCAAAGAGCTTAAAGTACTGCCCTTGGTGGTTGTAGAGATAGAGGGTTTGTTGCTCATTAATGAGCAGGGTTTCAATGGTTCTATTGGCGAAGAATACACTTTGTGTGTCAATCAAATCTATTTTATTCATAACGATACATTTTATCCCACCACCATTTTAGCAGATTCTTTCCAAATATAATGAGGCATCGGCTCTTCTAACTCCCAAGTGATACTCATAGGTTTACTGCCGTAATGGTCTTTTAAGGTACCTTCGCCTACAAACACATAGCCCATAGTATTGCCATATTCATCTTTAGCTTTTTCCCTTACAAAAAGTAAGATTCTTTTATGGAGTTCTTGATGTTTAATATAGGTTAGCCCTTTTCCTTTGTCATCGCGGGTTTGGTTTTGGGATTGCCAGTGAAATAAGGTTTCGTTAATAGCATAATCATCATACATGGTGGTTGGAGAAAAGTCTTCTTCAGATTTAATGAGGTCAACAAAGAGTAATTCCGTATTTAACGCTTTGTTTTCAGCGACCCCTCCACCTATTCTAAATGAAGAGCTTTTTTCAAACGTGTTCATCCCAAAAGCCACTAAAATTTGATCCCTAGTAAACCTTGCGTGAACTTTTAAAGGTTGTGTAAAAGGCAAATCAATAGGTAGTTCTTTAAAGTCAATAGCATCAATAAGCAATTCTAAAACTTCTATAATTTCTTCAACGAGCATTTTGTTTTTACCTATGGTTTTGATACTCTCTTCTATACTTGAAAACCCTCCTGGATTTTGCCATATATCATAATGCAACATAACAAGCATTGTTTTTTCTTCATCAGTAAAACGCGAACTATCAATCTGAAAGTGCTGCTTAGCAAGTTTCAATAGAAATCCAAAATAGGTAACTGATTTAGTGGATAACCACTTCTTGCGGATGGCAGAAACAATTTCTTTTTCATTTT
>JBGTDF010000063.1:0-1795 GCA_041748455.1 Planktosalinus sp. | reverse complement strand
GCCTCTTCAAAAATTGAAGAGGCGTTTTTTTATGGATTTATAGCAATAAAAATACTGAAGAAGCACTCTGTAATAACTTTTCCCTATATCAAAAAAAATTCAAAAACTAACTTAGTGTTTTAAAAATATTTAATGAAAGCTATTACACTGAGTGCATCTTCAGCATTATTTTTTCAACCTTATGATAAAATATATAAATTGGTGTATCACGTTGGTTTTAATTGATAATACAATTTAGTGTAAAGAATTTGTTTAACTTCTGAATATAATGTTAACATTCTAACTTTAACATTATGGAAGCAATCAGCCAAGAGCCCATAGAACTGAATCGGACTTATTTCCAAAAAAGAAATGTTTAACATATAGTTATAATATCTTGATTTTCAATTATTTATTGTTTATATCAAAGATATTTTATTTGCCGAAGTAGTTATACAAAAGAAAAAATCCATGTTGAAATTTGTTAATTTTCAACATGGATTTCCGGATTTCTCTTCTTTTCGCTAATAAAACCTTTTGTATTGTTTAAACAAAAGCCTATTTAAAAGAATTAATGTTCTTTCACTACACTTGCATCACGATATTTGCAGCAATGATGCAAATTTTCATACGCCTCTTCCGGTGCAGTAATTTCCTTTGTATCATGACCCGCAGCAGCAACACTTTCATGGATTAAGGGAAGCGATGTTTTTCGCTCATCAAATATCAGGGAAAGCATATGGGTTTCCACATTCCAAACCGCAGACTTCACACCTTTGGTTTTAATGGCTGCTTTTTCAATACGCTCCTTGCACATCAAACAAACACCATCTACTTCAATGGTCGCCTTTGCATTTCTGTCTTGTGCCTGAACTTGCACACCAAGCATCATAACTAATGCTACTAAAATGATTTTTTTCATACTATTTTTAACTTTATAAATTTAACAAAATTTCTAAACTTCTAATTTCTAACTTCGTACTTCTAACTTTAAAGTTTCCATCGCAATCCTGTATAATACATACTTCCAAAAATCGGTCCATAAACAAATGTGGTGTCAAAATAAGGTCCAAAAGGATTATCAGCACCAACAATCGGGTTATTTTGACGCACATTGGTAATGTTTTCCCCACCTACATAGATTTCGAACTTCGGACTGAACACTTTGGTGATTTGCGCATTAAGTGTATTTAATTGCGGGGTATTTTCGCCTACGCGAAAGGCTTCCGGATTTGTAAAAGTTGCGGGAAAACGTTGTTCGCTTAACCAATTATAAGTAGCATCCAGTTTCCAATGGGAGCCATTTTCTTTAAGTCGCGTTTCATAACCGGCATTGGCAAAGAAACGATGTTTTGGGGTTAAGGGTTTTTGTAACCTTCCGCTAAGATAATCTGTCTGCACATCAAAAAAACGATAGGATAACCGCACATCTATATGTTCTACAGGCGAATAATTAACTTCGGTTTGAAAACTATTTGCGAAACTTTTTCCCTCCAGATTATAAAACACTACCTGTTGTGGATCTTCCCAATCCACTACCACCTGATTTCTGAAATCGGTCCTGTAAAAATCCAAACTCACCTCAGCATTTCTTTCAAAAAGGCGAAAGCCCTGCAAAAAAGAAATTCCGTAATTCCAGGCATCTTCAGCATCAAGTCCATAAAAGTTCCCGCCAGAACCCAATATGGAAATACTTCTGGAAGAGGAAAACAACTGCTGGTTTTCCGCAAATATACTCGCCGCTCTTACCCCTCTTCCGAAAGAACCTTTTAAAGCCGCATTTTCCCAAGGGGTATATCTCGCGTGGATTCTGGGG
>JBGTDF010000062.1:0-2316 GCA_041748455.1 Planktosalinus sp. | reverse complement strand
CATCAAATAAATTGTCTTTAATAATGTGCAGATTGTCAATAAAATGCAGGATTTTAGTTTGCGCACCACCACTGCAATGTACCATTCCGTGGATTTCTTTAGAGGTATATTTAGAAAGGATTTCTTTTATAATGGGCGCATAAGTTCGTGTGGGGGAAAGCACTAATTTTCCAACATCGACCGGGCTGTTTGGAATAGCATTAGTTAAATGTTGCGATCCTGAGTACACTAATTCTGCAGGCACAGCAGCATCAAAACTCTCAGGATATTTTTCTGCCTGATATTTGGAAAATACATCATGACGAGCAGAGGTCAAGCCATTGCTTCCCATACCACCGTTATATTCTTTCTCATAAGTCGCCTGACCGAATGAGGCTAAACCTACAATCACATCACCGGGTCGTATGTTTGCATTATCTATTACATCGCTGCGTTTCATTCTGGCGGTTACGGTGGAATCTACAATAATGGTACGAACCAAATCACCCACATCTGCCGTTTCACCGCCTGTGGAATGTATGGTTACCCCAAATTTCTTAAGGTCTTCAATGAGTTCTTCGGTGCCATTTATGATTGCAGAAATAACTTCGCCCGGGATTACATTTTTATTTCGGCCAATTGTAGAAGAAAGTAAAATAGTATCTGTAGCACCAACGCATATCAAATCATCCACATTCATTATCAAAGCATCCTGAGCAATGCCTTTCCAGACAGAAAGATCTCCTGTTTCCTTCCAGTACATATAAGCCAGGGAAGATTTTGTTCCTGCGCCATCTGCATGCATAATCAGGCAATAATCTTCATCATTAGTAAGATAATCCGGAACGATTTTGCAAAAGGCTTTTGGAAACAATCCTTTGTCAATATTTTTTATAGCATTGTGCACATCTTCTTTTCCGGCAGAAACCCCTCTTTGACTATATCGTTTGCTTGTATCCTGGCTCATTTTAAAAGTTTAGTACAAATATAGGTACTTTCTGTAAGTTGGTACAAATAAAAAAGCAGTCTATAGCAGACTGCTTTAAAATATTGGTTGGTATTGTTTTGTTTATTCCCAATCGGGCATGAATGCATTTGAAAACAAAAGTGTTCTTGATGTTGTAGCATCAAGTGTACGTTTAAATATATTTTTTTGTGAAATACCGTCATTAGAAGTATTTACAAAGATAATTTCAGCCTCATTAGGAGAATATCGCACATCCAGATCGTTAGTACCGCCCGGTTTTTCACCGGAAACATCTGTTGTTACATCTCCCGGAATATTATAAACAAATGCCCTGGAATTCAATCTTCTATAAGTTGAGTTCTCAATCCCGGAAACATCATAGGTATATAATACATTTTGCCCGTCAAAAGAAATATTCAATCCGCTTGCTGCACCGTTTACTCCTGTGAGTACCGTATTTAAAATATTTCCATTAAAATCAATTACAAAAAGGTCTATATCATATCCATTCTGGTTGTTAGTTTTTAAAGCAATTCTATTGACATTTTCATTTACATCAACTTCAGAAATAAAGGAACCATCGGTAGTTTGATATACTAATTGTAATCCTTGCCCATTCGTATTTATGCTGTAAAGTTTATCAAAATTTGGAAAATAAATCTTATCACTGTTGCCCGGCCATGAGAAATTTATTTCATTAAGGTTAAAACCATTAGGCTTTATATTAGATGTTACTTTAAACTTTTCAGACCCATCCCTGTTCATGGTGTAAATGTCGATATCTGCACCATTAGATTGAAAATAAGCAATTTTATTGGCCGATACATTTCTTCTGGCCCTGAAGCTATTGACATTTAGGGAAGTTAGTTGAAATTCTGTGCCATCTTCATCTGCTGAAAAAATAACATTATTCCCATTTATGCTGCGCGTAAAAAGAAAACGGTTATCCATGGGAGCACCAATGACCTCAAAAGAACTTACAGGGCTTATTACAGGAGTATTAATTCCATCGTCTGCTGTTACCTGCCAGAAATATTTTGCCCCAAGCATTAGAGGTGTAAACGTAAATGTGGTATCTGTAATTTCTTCAAAAACTTCTATGGTAGAATTTTGATCATTACGTAATTCAAGTGTATAGGTTAGAATATCATCGTCAGGGTCTGATGCAGACCACAAAAAATTTGCTTCTATGTTCTGTAATATTTCATTATCAGAGGGAGCAATTAAAATGGGAGGAAGTGGTGGCCTGTTATTTGCCGTGGAAACCTGCAATTCAAAAACTACGTTACTGGTCTGACCAGTTAACACATTTGCCGCTTTAAAAGAAGATAAATATCCATCTAACTGGGCTTGTACAGAATAATTGCCTT
>JBGTDF010000061.1:0-10238 GCA_041748455.1 Planktosalinus sp. | reverse complement strand
TCAGTGAATTCCCACAGTCCTTTTAGCTTTTCTTGACTGACCATTCTAGCACACCATTTCTCTTTGAAAAATATGTCCGTAAATGACTTGTTTGTATTTACAATAAGTCAAATCTTTTTGTTAAGAACGGATGTCCCAAGGTTATAATGACCACCCCATACCGCAGAACGCATCGCTTTGATAAATACATCTATACATGGCTGCTTGCCAAGAATTTTTATTAGCAAGCGACCTGGAGTAGGATTCTGCTTGTAAATGTTGCCTGACCTGCTCAAATCCCCGCGAAGTGTGTAGGGTTCTTAAATTGTGTTCTATGCCCGACAGCTCATTAGCTGCCTGCTTGGAATACAATAGATTTAATTGGAGCGCATCAAATTGGTAATTCATGCGCCGATAAAATATCTTCTCAAGATTGGTGGCATTCTCGTTAACAAAAAAAGTTATCGTCGGAGAATTGAAATGCCGGAAAGTCACTTTTCCCTCAAGCCATTGAGGCGCAGATATATCGTCAAAGTAGGGATGAATAAGTTGGCTCTCCTCAAGTGCGGAAAACTTTGTGAGCTTTGCGTGAAATAGAAGTTTAAATCTTTGGCAAAGTACTTGATAATACCCTAATGTAAATCTTCAACCATCACATTATGAAATCACTACTACTTCCCATTGCATTTTTATTTGCATTTTACACAGCTAGTTCCCAAACCATACAAAACAGCAGTTACAGTACCACCGGCTATGTGAAGCAGGACGGAACTATCCAGAACTCAAGTTACAGCACCGTTGGTTACATCAAAGACGACGGCCGCATTCAGAACAGCAGTTATTCCACCATCGGCTACATAAAAAGTGATGGCACCATCCAGAATAGCAGTTACAGTACTGTAGGTTATGTAAAAGAAGACGGCAGGGTGCAAAACAGCAGTTATTCCACCATTGGTTACGTTAAAGGAGATGGCAGGGTGCAAAACAGCAGTTACAGCACCATAGGCTATGCAAAGGGCGTAAAAAAGGAATGGGCAGCGGTGGTATTTTTCTTTTTCCACTTTAACTAAAAACAGTACTCTTCTTAAATTTCATTATTTGATAGTGCAGTAAGTTTTTTTATGTTGGTAGGTTTTGGTATTTTAGGCATCCAATTCCGCTAACCAATATCTACTATTGAAAAAACTACCCCAGCTTAAAGAACTTGTAAACCGAAGGCAGTTTGACGATATACATCGTCCCATGTTTTCCTTTTTGAATAAAGATATTCCGGCGGGAATTGTCCTTTTCCTGGTTGCTTTGCCTTTGTGCCTTGGTATTGCCCTTGCTAGTGGTGCACCGCTAATATCCGGATTGATTTCGGGGGTTATCGGAGGTCTGGTAATTGGTTTAATAAGCAAGTCAGGTACCAGTGTGAGTGGCCCGGCAGCAAGTGTATCTGCCGTTGTTCTTGTTGCCATACAAACTTTGGGAGGGTTTGAGCTTTTTCTGGTCGCTTTGGTTATCGCAGGTTTGATACAGATACTTTTGGGTGTAATAAAAGCAGGCCTTATTGCCGAATATATGCCCACGAGTATTATAAAAGGGCTTTTGGCTGCCATAGGTGTCATTTTAATACTTTCACAGTTGCCTTATGCTATAGGACTCGAATTTGACATGGAATTATTTTTAAACTTTTCCACGGATTATATTGGCAACGCAGGAAAGATTGTTTCCCTTTTCTTGGATTCATTTACACCCGGAGCAGTCTTTTTGACGCTTTTTTCGCTATTTATTCTAATTTACTGGGACAAAACCCCGCTGAAGAATTTTAAACTCATACCTCCTGCCCTTATAGTGGTAATCTTAGGTGTGGTGATCAACTTTATATTTAAACTTTTTGTTCCTTCCCTCTATTTGGATGGAATACACTTGGTAAATATTCCAAAGGTAGACAGCGTTTTCACTATCATAACCTTCCCGGATTTTTCTGTAATAGGTATGCCTGAGATTTGGACTACTGCAATTACTATTGCAATAATCGCTTCGGTGTCCACACTTCTTAATATAGAGGCAACTGATAATATTGATCCGCATAAAAGACGCACACCACCCAATCGGGAGCTAATTGCCCAGGGTATTGGAAACACACTTTCAGGGCTTATTGGTGGTATTGCCATAACTTCGGTAGTTGTACGCAGTTCGGTGAATATCGAGGCCGGCGGACAAACCAAATTAACGACCATCCTGCACGGATTTTTATTGCTGATGAGCGTGTTGTTTTTGAGTTCGGTGATCAACCTCATCCCTTTGGCAACACTTTCTGCAATACTTTTATTAGTAGGGTATAAACTTGCCTCAGTTACTGTTTTAAAACAGATGTATAAAAAAGGATGGAGCCAGTTTATTCCGTTTATTGTTACCATTATAGCCATTTTACTTACCGATGTGCTGGTGGGTGTGTTGATAGGTAGTGGATTGAGCGTGTTCTTTTTATTGCGCGGCAATTATTACAATCCATTTTTTATTGAGAACAGCAAACTGGTGCATGGCGAGGTCATAAAACTGGAACTTTCCAATGAAGTATCTTTTTTAAACAAAGCTTCCATAAAGAATACACTTTGGAGCGTGCCCGATAACAGCAAGGTAATAATCGATGCCACCTTTTCCAGCTACATTGACCTGGATGTAGTGGAAATACTTCAGGATTTTGAAAACACCTTTTCCAAAGCCCACAATATTGAAGTAAATATGATAGGCCTTAAGGAAAGTTATGACCTGGGCGAGGAAATTGATTTTGTGGATAAAGGTCTTGAAAACGCAAAATTGAAATCTACCCCACAGGATATATTACAGTATTTTAAAGACGGAAATAAAAATTACATCAGAGGGAAACTTATTTCCCATCGCCTGCGTAATAAAGAGCTTACTGATTTTGTGACAATATCACCACTTGCAATTGTCGTGACATGTATTGATTTAAGGGAACCCATAAACATGCTTTTGAATACCGGCATGGGAGATCTTACGATTTTAAAATCTTCAGGTAACATTATAGATAACAATAGTATAAAGAACATAGAATTTGCTTGCAAAAAACAACGGGCCAAACTTATCTTATTTACCGGTAATTCTGAAAATTCACTTATTAAAGAAGCCCTTCAATCGCATCTGAAAGGGGAGGTTTCTTATCTGAATCCGCTCATAGAAGATGCGGTATCTGCCATGAATATTGAAAAAATGGAACTAACTTTAGAAAACACCACCGCCCTCGCAGATGAGATAAGCCGATTTAACACGAAAGCTTCCGTTGAGAAGCTATTGGCTGAAAGTGAGTATCTTTACCAGAAAGTTTCGGAAGGAAAAATTGGCATAGCAACTGCTTTTTTTGACCGTACCACGGCTGTAGTAACATTTTCTGAGCTTTACATACCAATAGAATAATCCGTAAAAACAATACAATGAAATACCTATCTGTCCTATTCCTATTTACATTTACGAGCATTTTTGCGCAAACCGACAAAGAATTAGCCGCCTCCCTTATAACCAAAAACAAGATTGAAGGCCACATTTATTTTCTGGCGAGCGACGCCATGAAAGGCAGGGAAACCGGAACCAATGAAGGCAAAATCACCGCAGAATACTTAGCTAACCAATTGCGGTCTTATGGCACTAATGTAGTACCCGGGGCAAATGGTTTTTTTCAGGATGTCCCATTGACCAAAACCACTGCTGCATCTAAAAGAACTTTAGTTATTAATGGTGGTGATGAGCTCCAGATTGCGCCTATTGAAGGAGGAAACTTCCAGTATGATGGTGCGGCCGTTTATTTGAACTATGGCCTCGAACAAGACTATGCAGGTCAGGACGTGCGCGGAAAACTTGTTTATGTAAAAGCCGGAAGTGAAACCATAAGAGGTGCCCAACAAATGTTTGGGTTGATGGAGCAGAAAAAAGAACTTGCTAAAAAGAACGGCGCGATTGGAATTGTGGAACTTGCAGCAATAAATCCTGCAATTTGGGATTTTATTGACCATTCTTATTCTGAAAACAGGATAAGATTTCCAGATGCCGAAGAGGAAACTGATGCCTTTAACTATTACTGGGTATTAGATACAGATAATACCATTGCCAATGACCTGAGCAGCAAACGCAGCAACTTTGGAAAAGTCACGGTATTCGGTATTGAAAAACAGGATTTTATTTCCCGAAACGTCGTTGCCATGGTCGAGGGTACAGATGCTAAATTAAAAAACGAATATATTATTTACTCCGGGCATTATGACCACGTGGGTATTGGCAGGCCTGACGCTAACGGCGATTCTATTTATAACGGTGCAAGAGACAATGCAGTTGGGATTACAACGGTTTTGAGTATGGCAGAAAATTTAGCAAAACACCCCACTAAAAGAAGTGCCTTGTTTATATTGTTTACTGCGGAAGAAAAAGGTTTGTTGGGTAGCAAGTATTATGTGGAAAATCCCTTAATTCCTTTAAATCAGATGGTCTTTTGTTTCAATAGTGACAATGCAGGTTACAATGATACTTCGTTGGTTACTATAGTAGGTTTAGGAAGAACCACGGCTGAAAATGATATAAAAGTTGCTGCTTCGGCATATGGCTTAAAAGCAATAGATGACCCGGCACCGGAACAAAATCTTTTTGACCGAAGCGATAATGTACATTTTGCCAGTAAAGGGATCCCGGCTCCCACCTTTTCCATGGGGTTCACATCATTTTCAGGTGAGGTGAGCAAACATTACCATCAGCCCAGCGATGAGGCAGATAGTCTCGATTATGATTATTTGGTAAATTTTTTTAAATCTTATGTCCTTGCCGGAAGGTTGATAGGCAATAACCCACAGACACCATTTTGGGCATTGGGGGATAAATATGAAGCTGCGGGAAGAACGCTTTACGGGAAGTAGGTTTCTTGTTTCAGGCTTGCCTACCGAAGTTTTAGCGAAGGTAGATTTAAGGTTCCATAACCATACATAATTAACTATTACACCATTAACCATTAATGAAACGCAATGACAAACAACGATATATTAAAAAAACTTCGGGTGGCTTTAAAATTGACCAATGATGATATTGTGGAAATTTTAAAACTAGTGGATTTCCAGGTTTCCAAATCGGAGCTGGGTGCACTATTCCGAAAAGAAGACCATCCCAAGTATATGGAATGTGGGGATCAGTTTTTACGCAATTTTCTCAACGGATTGATTATCCATTTACGTGGACCTATGGAAAATAAAAACCGTCCTGTAAAATAGGTCAGGACGGTTTTACTAAAACAAAATGGGGATAAAAAAGGAAATTGCTAATTCTTAGTGAAAACAAGATTGTCAGTACCGCCATTGCCGCCACTAACATCGATAAGCACTATTTGCGTATTAGACATAGACACTATGTCCCAGTCGTCTGAAAGTTCTTCAAATTTAGGTGGTGCTGCAAAAAAGATATTAAAATCTGTATCATCACCACTATTATTGTCATCGTCATCAGATGAATTACTGTCATTTGTTATAGACCAGGTACCGTTTACTTCAATATCACCATTGATGGCAGACAGATTTCCATTAGAGTTAAAGGTAAAGTTAAAACCGGCAAAATCTGAGGTTTCATCCTGACCGGAATCTATATAACTTGAAATTCGCCACGTACCATTTTGTGCTATATCCACTAGTTGTGAAACATCAGTATTGTTTATGCCGTCATCATCATTAGAACAGGTAGAGGACATCAAACTCATTGAGAACAGGACTATTAAGCCCTTAATTAGGTTGTTTTTCATAAGACTTGTTTATTAGTTATTGTTTGGGTTAGGGTATTACAATTTTTCAAAAATCAATATATCAGCATCTTCATCATCATCATCCCTAAGCTGGACTTGGTTGTTATTGAACTCTATCACCATCCAGTCATCATCCAGTTCATCCAGGGGGTATGCATCATCAAAATTCAGGATCAATTCAAGATCATCATCATCTTCCAGTATAAACCAGGTACCGAAAAGTGTGTTTCCTGCGTTAGTAACAACTATTTGACCATTGGAAATAAAATCAAAACTGAAAGTATCAAAGTCTGAAGTTCCATCATCTTCCCCATCTTCCAGAAATAATGCCACAAACCAATTGCCTTCAGTCAAAACATCCTTCAACAGTTGTACGTTAGCACCACCACCGGCAAAAGGGGTTCTGGAAAAAGACAAGAAATCATCATCATCTTTTAAACGAATAAGATCGCTAGAGAAATCAATTACTTTCCAGTCTTCTTCCAACTCATCTAATGGGTCTTCATTACCAAAATCCAGTATCAATTTTAAATTTCCGCTGCTGTTTATTTGTATAGACCAGGTGCCGGGCTCTGTATTAGAGCCATTAGTAGCTGTTGCAGTTCCATTAGTATTAAATACAAATTCATAGCTGGCAAACTCTAAAGTTTCATCATCACCATCAAAGAAAAAAGAAATAAACCAACTGTCTGTGGTCAATACCGTTTCCAGTTCCAGTGGAAGGGGATCCACAATAATATCTTCACAAGCTTCTACAAGCCCCTGAAGTTGTGAGTTACTTGTCACCGTAACAGCACTGCCGTCTGCAAGAATTACAGTTACTGGAAATTCCAGTGCAACATAAACACCCTCTCCCAACGAAAATAGAAAGTCAAAGAGTTGTGAATCGCCTTGTATAACCACTGTATCTATTTGCTCGTTATTAGAATTATATACAAAAAACGTAACCGGATAAACCAGGTCTATACAATTAATCGATTCGTCTAAATCCTGACAAACCTGTGCGAGGGCGTTTAGTTCCTGCTGGCTATTAACCACTAAGGTTGAAAAATCCTGAAATACAACTGTTATTGGAAATACTATAGTTATTGGTGAGGTTATTCCTGCAAGATTTGCCAGATCAGATTCATTTTGAATAGTAATGCTCTGCCCATTAACTAGTATCTGATAAGGGAATTGTATGGAGGAGCAAGGTGTACCATCGATAAAATCGTCAATTCCACCATTATTTTGAGATACATTTTGCAACAATTTAGCAAGTGTTGAGTTTGCTGTTATAGCGCCATCAGGAGTTTCATCAATAAATTCAGTTTCTTCTTTCTGGCATGAATTTAAAAACAAACTCACCAGAACAAGCAGGATCGAAAATTTTATAAAATTTTTCATACGTTTTTTGATGGTTAATAGTAGAACAGAAAAGATAAGTAATACCCTACCCTATTTTTTTAAAATCTTTTAAATACATTTACATTCCATATTTTAAAGCACTATGACAGAGCCTGAAAACGAAGAAACTGTTTGTAAAGAATCTGTTTACAATAGATTGTTTACATCGCTTTCAACTTCTATTTATAACTTTATTTACTTCAAATGCGGCGATGCTGCACAGGCTGAAGACCTGGTACAGGATTCATTTATAAAACTCTGGGAAAATTGCGCAAAAGTACCTGAGGCAAAAGCTAAATCTTTTTTATACACCGTTTGCAATAATGCTTTTCTAAATGAAGTAGCGCATAAAAAAGTAGTTTTAAACTATGTGCAAAAGACAGAATCCGGTAAAAATGACCAATCCCCTGAGTTTATCCTTGAAGAAAAAGAATTTGAAAAAAAATTACAAAAGGCCATTGCAAATTTGACAGAAGCCCAGCGCACTGCGTTTTTAATGAACAGGATTGACGGGAAAAAATATAGGGAAATTGCTGACATTCTTAATATATCCATTAAAGCGGTAGAAAAACGAATGAGTCAGGCACTGGAATCGTTAAGAAAGGAAATAGGAAATATTTAATATATTCCGGTAGGGTAAATAAAATTACTCCTGTTTTATGTATAGCAAAAATTAAACAAAATGAGTGAACAACTACTTCATAAATTTTTAAATAACGAAATAACAGATACAGAGATGGAAATCCTCAAAGCTTCTGATGTATATCGTGACTATTTAAAAATTGCCTCGCATACCTCCTCCTTGCAAACTCCACAATTTAACAAAGAGCGTGTTTGGCAAAATATTTCGGATAGAAATAAGTATAAAAAGAAAACAATTCCTCTTTTCAACTACAGGTCCCTTTTAAAATATGCTGCATTATTAGTTATCATGTTTGCCGGTTATTTTTATTTGGCAAATATGGATGTATCTGTAACTTCCCAGTTAGCAGAAAAAAGAAGCTATGTCCTTCCTGATAAATCGGAAGTTACTTTGAATGCTGATTCTAAAATAACCTATAATAAAAATTCCTGGGAAGAAAAAAGAATACTTACCTTGCGTGGAGAAGCATTTTTCAAAGTTTCCAAAGGAAAAAAGTTTGATGTGGAAACTTCGCAAGGCACCGTTCGTGTTTTGGGAACGCAATTTAATGTACAAAACAGGGACAAACATTTTCATGTGTCTTGTTATGAAGGACTTGTTGAAGTTATCTTCCAAGACCAAAGCATACAACTCTCAGCAGGAAACAGCATTATCATTGAAAACGGGAAGCTAATTGCACAACAGACAATTACCACTACAAAACCCGGTTGGTTGTTTGACGAAAGTAGTTTTGAAAACGTATTGTTGGAAAATGTAATAAAAGAACTGGAAAAACAATATAGCGTAAAGGTTGAGATTAACCTGTCAGACACTAGTAAACGTTTTACAGGAGCATTCACCCATACTAACTTAGAAGATGCTTTAAAGACAATATGTGTTCCATTACAGCTTAATTACAGCATAGATGGTAAAAGGGGCATAAAAATTTATGAGGAGTAAAAGCGGGGCGATTACTGTTTTATTTGTACTTTTTTTTCTATTTCCTTTCGGAAATCAGACTTGTATTGCCCAGGAACAAAAGCAACCTTTTCTGGAAATTATCCTGCAACTTCAAGAACTCTTTGATGTACGTTTTTCTTATTCCGGAAACGAAATAGTAACCCTGATGGTGCAAAAACCGGAGTACACAAATACATTACCGGAAATATTAAACCAATTAACCAAAGACACCGGACTTGAATTTAAAAATATCAGTGAACGATATATAGCCATAACTTCTTCTGATTCAGAAGCTATTTTTATAAATATATGTGGCATGGTTATTCAGGCTGAAACCTTATTCCCCCTCGAAGGGGCAACTATTCAGGTTTTAGGGAGTACTCAAGCAACCATAAGTAACCGTGAAGGCCTATTTTCTGTGGAAAATATACAGCAAAATGCAACTATTAGAGTAAGTTATGTTGGATTTGAAACGCTTATAATCTCTGTTGCTGCTTTGCAAACAATTTCCCCGTGTGCAACTTTAGTATTAAAACCGCAAATAAGTGAACTTCAGGATGTGGTTTTGGAAAGTATATTTTCCCGTGGCATAAATAAAACAAAAGACGGCACGATAACTTTACAGGTAGAAACATTTGGCAATCTCCCGGGACTTACAGAGCCTGATGTATTGTTGATGGTTCAGGCACTTCCCGGAATCAGCAGTGTAGATGAAACAGTTTCCAATATCAACATAAGAGGTGGTACAACAGATGAAAACCTCATCCTCTGGGACGATATTAGAATGTATCAAAACGGACACTTTTTTGGGTTAATATCTGCATTTAACCCTTACTTAACTAAAAAAGTAACGGTATTCAAAAACGGCACCAATGCCAGATATGGCGAAAGTGTTTCAGGGGTTATAGCCATGCAATCTGCGTCAGGCTTGCCTGAAAAAACCTCGGGGGGCATCCAACTAAATATGATAAATGTGGGTGCTTTTGGCGAAATTGCGGTCAACGACAAACTAGGCATCTATGTTTCCGGAAGACGCTCCATTAACGATTTTGTAAAATCCCCCACTTACACCCGGTTTTTTAATCGAATGTTCCAAAACACAGAAATTACTAACCTGGAAAATATTACAGCATCCGGCACCCTGAATGCGGAAGAGGATTTTTCATTTTATGATCTGAGCTTAAAAGCAATTTATAAACACACAGATAAGGATATATTTCAAATTAACTTTTTGAATATTGACAACGATTTAAACTTTACAGAAACCTTCTCTAATGCAATCACGGAAAATTCCGAAACCAGCGAGCTGGATCAAAACAGTATTGCTGGAGGAGTTACCTGGAAAAGAAACTGGCGGGAAAATCTTTCCACCAATGCTCTGGTGTATGGAACGTATTATCTTTTAAATGCCAGCAATTTAGATATTTTCTCCAATCAGCAAATTATTCAAAATAATGAAGTTTTAGAAACAGGGGCCAAACTTGATGCCAATTTAACCTGGATAAACAACAATAC